>DASTET010000619.1:0-4822 GCA_035709445.1 Blastocatellia bacterium
TATCCCTATCGCCGCGAGCAACACGGCGAGCGCCGAAAAGCCGCCGAGCAGAAAGAGTATAAATCGCCGCTGGCCCAGAGTGGCTTCCAGTAGCGATTCCATCGAGCGGACTTTCCACATAGGCTGGTCGGGGTCTACGGACCAGACCGCATTGCGCACCGTGTTGGCCATGCTCATCGGGTCACCTTCGGTCCTTACAGCGAGCGTCCCAAAGATTATCGGTGATTGCGCGTAGAGGGCGTATATCTGAGGGGTCTTCGCGTCATCGAGCCCGTACTGCTTTACATCGCCTACGACGCCTATGATCGTAAAGCTCCTGCGTTCCGGGAGAGAGAGCACCTGCTGGCCTATGGGGTCGCCGTCCTGCCAGAATTGCTCGACCATCGTTTGATTGATCATTGCGACCGTGGTCGAATCGGCGTGGTCCTGTTCGTTAAAGGTGCGCCCCTTCAACAGCGGGATGTTCATCGTCTGGAAATAATATTGATCTACGAGGTTCACCTGCGCGCGCGGCTCCCCGCCGGGCTGCGGCTCAGGGCGGTCGCGCAGTATAAAGCTGGCCGACCCGCCGTTGCCGCTAAAGGGAAGCCCGCGAACCAGCGCCGCCGACCGCACGCCCGGAAGCGAGCGGACACGCTCGACCACCTGCCGGTGAAACTCCCACTGCTGTCTGCCTTCTGGATACTTGTTTCTCGGAAGCCGGTATTCCAGGGTCAGAAGGTTTTGCGCGTTGAACCCGGGGGCGACCTCGATCAGCCTGACGAGGCTCTTTATCAGAAGGCCGGAGCCTACAAGGAGAAGGAGCGCGAGCCCTACTTGAGAGACAACCAGAAGACCACGGACTCGATTGCGCCCGCCGCTATCGCCCGCAGCGCGACCGCCCTCCTTCAGCGTCTCGATCAGATCGGGTCTTGAGAACTTCAACGCGGGGGCGAGCCCGAAAGCGACACCCGAAAGCAGCGAGATTGCCGCAGTAAAGGCGAGCACGGTCATATCGAGTCTGGCTTCAACCCCGCCGGGCAGCCCCCCGCCAGGGCCCAACGAGACCAGCAGGTCCATGCCCCAGCTTCCGAGCAGCAGACCGAGCACGCCGCCTATACCTGCCAGCAGGATTGTCTCTGTGAGCAACTGGCGGACGATCCTCATCCGCGTGGCGCCTAGCGCAGACCGTAACGCCAGCTCTTTTTGACGCGCCACCGCGCGCGCCAGCAGCAGGTTGCCGACGTTTGCGCACGCTATCAAGAGCACAAGGATTACAGCCGCAAGCAAGACGAGGAGCGAAGGGCGAACATCTTCGACGATCGTTTCGATAAACGGGATGATAAGGACGCCGCGATCCCTGTTCGTGTCGGGGTACTGCTCAGCGAGCTGACCGGCGACCGTCCTCATCTCCGCCTGCGCCTGTTCCAAAGTCACGCCCGGCTTCATTCGTGCGACCACTCCCGCGCTCCCGCTTCGTCGGTCGTTGGTGAAGTTCGGGAAATAGGGGAACGGTATCCAGACCTCTGTCTCGTCCCAGGGGAAGCGAAACTGCTCAGGCATTACGCCGACGATTGTAAAGACCTCGCCGTTGAGGATCATCTTCTGGCCAAGCACACCGGGGTCGGCGCCGTAACGGGTCCGCCAGATGCCGTGGTTGAGGACGACCACTTTATCACCGCCCGGCCTGTCTTCGCCCGGCAGAAATCCGCGTCCGAGCGCGGGCTCGACCCCCAGCATCTTAAAGAGCTCAGACGAGACGAACCCGCCTCTCACCCTTGTCGGCTCTTCCACCCCGGTCAGGTTCACGCTTTGCGGCGCGAATGCAGTGATCTCTGAAAACGATTGCGACATCACGCGCCAGTCCTGTAGATCGTGATAGGAGACCCAGGCCCGGCGAGTCTGGTTCGCCAGCGAAAAGACGACAACAAGCTGGCCTGAATCCTTGTAGGGCAGCGGACGTATAAGCAGTGCGTTAACAATGGAAAAGATAGCTGTGTTTGCCCCAACGCCTATCGCCAGCGTCAAAAGCATCATCAGGGTAAATACAGGTCTCTGAATGAGCAGTCGGGCGCCATACCTCAAATCCTGTCTGAGCATCTCCATTCATCTTTCCTCCGGCTTTTTATAGATATCACGAATGAGACCCTGCACTCAGACGCAGATTATGTAGTGAAACTCAAAAAAAGTTGTCAGGATACTGTAAAAAATCTCAAATTTCAGATTTGAGATTCGAGATCATTCGTACCTGAGCGCGATCATCGGGTCTACGCGCGTGGCCCTTCTGGCCGGGATATAGCTCGCCAGCAGAGCCACTGCGGCGAGAAAAAGAGAGACGATAGCGAACGTGCTCATATCGGTCGCGCTGACCTGGAAGAGGAAGCTCTCCATCAGTCGCGTCAGCCCGAAAGCGGCAGCCGCGCCTGCCGCGATGCCCGCGATTGTGAGCGCCATTGCGCGGCCCATTATGAGACGAAGCACGTCGGCTGGCTGCGCGCCGACTGCCATCCGTATGCCAATCTCGTGCGTCCGCTGCGTGACAGAATAAGAGATGACGCCGTATATCCCTACGGCGGCAAGTATCAACGCCACGCCCGCAAATACCGCAAACATCATCGCGCTGAATCTCCGGGTGGCAGTCGATTGATCGAGCGCTTCATCGAATGTCCGCACATTCGAGAGCGGCTGGTCCTGATCTATTGCCATCACCTCGTTGCGGACTGCTGCGACGAGGCTGGTCGGGTCGGTCTCTGACCTTATCATCAAGGTCATCACCGCCGCAGGAATCTGCGTATACGGCACATAAATCTGTATGCGCGAATCGGCATCGAGCCCGTACAGCTTGACGTGGCCCGCGACGCCGACGATCTCGCGCCAGATCGGATTGCGGTTATCGTCCCGGTCTACGGCGATGCGCTTGCCGAGCGGGCTCTCGTCGGGCCAGAACTTTCGAGCCAGCGTCTCATCGATTATTGCGACGCGCACAGAATCAGCCGTGTCCTGCTCGCTGATGTTCCTGCCTTCGAGAAGCGTGATGCCCGCCGCCGCAAAATAACCGGAACTGATCGTGGAGATATCGGCCAGCGGGTTGATTTCGCCGGGCTGGGGCGGGCGGTTTTCCATAGCCATGCCTGACTGCCACCTCCCTCCCTCAAGAGGCATGCTTGTTGTAATGCCTGCCGCACGCACCCCGGGCAGCGCCTCTACACGCTCCAGCAGTTGCCTGAAAAACTCCCTTTGCGATTGCGGAGCGTCGTATTTCGGGGAAGGCAGAGGCACACTCGCGGTAAGCACGCTCTCAGGGTTGAAGCCCGTCTTCACATCCATCAGATGCATGAAGCTCCGGATCATGAGACCCGCGCCTATCAAAAGAACAAGCGCCAGAGCAAGCTCACCGACCACGAGCAGGCTGCGGACGCGATTGGCCCGCCCGCCCTCGGTCGTCGCCCGGCCCCCTTCTTTAAGCGATTCGTTCAGGTCGGGCTTCGAGCCGTGCAGCGCGGGAAACAGTCCGAAGATGAATCCCGTCAGCATCGAGACTGAAAGAGTGAAGGCGAGAACACGCATTTCGATGCCGGTCTGTTTCAGACGCGGAATCCCATCGGGGCTCATCGCCATAAGGATGTCTATCCCCCAGAGCGCAAGCATCAGTCCGAGCGACCCGCCCAGGAGGGCAAGCATCATGCTTTCGGTCAGCATCTGTCTCACGATTCGCTTGCGGCTCGCCCCGAGCGCGGTGCGGATTGCGATCTCTTTTTGCCGCGCCGTCGATCTCGACATAAGCAGGCTCGCCACGTTCGCGCAGGCGATCAACAGCACAAAAGCCACGCCGCCAAGAAGGACGAGCAGCACAGGCTTGATGTCTCCGACCATCTCTTCGGTGAACCCGATCAGTCCAGCCGAAACGTGCTCGTTCGTTTGAGGGTATTGCCGGGCGAGATTGTCCGTGACCTTTGCCATCCCGGCGCGTGCCTGATCAAGCGTTACTCCCGACTTTAACCTGCCTATCGCGGCTATGCCGGGATGGCTCCCCCGATTCGTCATCCAGGGCCTGTCGCCATCGAGACCTATCGGGACCCATAACTCGGCGGCCCTTGCCTGTATAGGAAAATAGAAACCCGCAGGCATTACCCCTACTACGGTGTGGCTCACTCCGTCGAGCGGAATCTGCCGCCCCAATATCTCAGGGTCCGAACCGTACCGGCGCTGCCACAGCCCGTGGCTCAGGACGACGGCAGGCGCGGCTCCTGGTCTGTCTTCCTCGGGGAAGAAGGTCCGACCAAGAAGCGGCTCTACGCCGAGCACCGGGAAGAGATCGGATGAGACCATAGCCATTCGAACCTCTTCGGGCAGGTCTCCACCCGTCAGATTCAGGCTGCTTGTCCTGAAAGCCGCCAGGTTCTCGAAGACCTCGTTCTGCTCGCGCCAGTCGAGAAAGTCAGGATAGGCTACCCACATCCGCTCAAGGTCGGCCAGCTTTGCGTGGCGTTGCCAGAGCAGCACAAGCGCGTCAGGGTCTTTATAGGCAAACGGCCTGAGAATCACCGTGTTGACGACGCTGAAGATCGCAGTGTTTGCGCCTATGCCGAGCGCGAGCGCGACTACGGCGACGAGCGTGAAGCCGGGCCGCTTGCGAAGCATCCTTGCGCCGTATCGAACGTCCTGAAGAAAGTTGCCCATCACGACTCCTTCATCTCAATTTTCAAATCTCAAATATGAGATATGAGATCATTCGTACCTGAGCGCCTCCATCGGGTCCACCTTCGTCGCTCTCCGCGCAGGGATCAGACTCGCCATCACCGACACCATCCCCAGCACTCCCGTTATCACCACGTATGTCTCC
>DASTET010000620.1:0-6062 GCA_035709445.1 Blastocatellia bacterium
GAGCAGGGGCGCGCCCGAGGCCACCTCCACAGCCCCGCCCGACCTCGGCCCGAACGATACGACTTTGCCGGTCTCGGGCAGGTGCGGAACCGGGCCGGCCTCGGCCATGTAGATTGTGTCTCCCGACACCTCAAGCCCCGTAGGGACTATGTTATCGAACGCTCTGAACCCGGTGACCTCGCTATCGAGCGTGACCCGCAGCACGCGGTTGTGGTGCCCATCGCTGACCAGGAACCCGCCACGGTATGTCTCAATCGCGTACTGGAGTCCGGTAGGGAGGACGAACTCTGTGTCCGGCGGATTCTGCAAGGCGAACTCGCCGATGTCGGCCACGACTGTGAAACTATCCGGGCCATCTATTCGATAGATGCCGACAACGTCGTTGCCGCCCACATCGGAGCCGACGAGCGTGACCAGCACGTAGGCGTTCTGGCCGATAAACGCGATGTCGATGGCCCCGCCGATGCCGATGATCGCGGTCGGCAGGCCGCTTGCGAACGTCGTGACCTGGCCGGTATTCGGATCTACGCGCGAGATCCTGCCCGCCGCTCCTTCAGTGACGTAGAGCGCGCCGCCTGGACCGATGGTGCTGCCTGTGGCCCCCTCAAGACCTGAGACGAGCAGGGTAGCAGTGGGGCCCTGGAATGGAATTCTCCCTCCCTCAGCCTTATCACTGCTGAGGATGATCGCACAGCTTAAAGCGAGACCTATCACTAAACTCATTCTTTTCATAACGGTCCTCCTTTAATTGCTCCGGCTACTGCCGTGATTTCTCTACAAGCCTGTAAAAATGGACTCCCTGGACACCTGAACACGGCAGCCCGCCTTGACGCTCTTGCCTGCTTTCCTGCTTATGTATGCTGCCTGACTATTTTCGCCATCATTGATAGTCTTCAGCTTTGTCTCTACTGCTTAGCGATTCTGAGTTGCTTGATTTGTTTGATACTCTCCTCAAGCCGGGGCCTCAAACTGGCGTCCAGTCTCAGGCACTGCTCGAAGTCTCGCTCTGCCTCTGCCGTCTTGCCTTGAAGCAGCCGGGCCAACCCCCTGTTGGCATAGCCCAGTGCATCACCTGAGTTCATCTCTATTGTCTTCTCGTAATCGCTGATGGCTTTTTCCAGGTTGCCTTTAACCAGCTTTACATTCCCTCGATTTGTGTAGGCTTCGACGTATCGCGGGTTAATCTCAAGTGCCCTGTCGTAATCTGCGATAGCTTCATCCAGCCTTCCTTTTCTTAGCAAAGCGTTGGCTCGTCCATAGTAGGGCAGGGGCGAATGCGGATTGATTGCGATAGACTTGCTATAGTCTGCTATTGCAGCGTCAAAGTCCCCCTTATCCTGACGAGCTGAGCCGCGATTGTTGTAGGCTTCAGCCAGGTGAGGGTCAATCTCGATGGCCCTGCTAAAATCTGAGATGGCGCCATCGAAATCTCCCTTGTCGCACTTGATGATGCCTCGACCTGTGTAGGCCGCGGCGAGGCGGGAATCTATCGAGATGGCTTTGCTATAGTCGGCAAAGGCTCTATCTATATCTCCCTTCCCTCTCCAACAGTTGCCGCGATTGTTATAGCTCATCGCCGAGCGCGGGTTTATAGCGATTGCCCTGTCGTAATCAGCGATCGCTTTGTCTAGCTCTCCTTTCGCATTCCAGGCAGCGCCGCGAGCTGTGTAGGCCAGAGCCATACGTGGGTTGAGCGTGATGGCCCGGTCAAAATCAGCGATGGCCGCGTCGAGATCGCCATGGCTGTATAGTGCCAGGCCCCGGTTGAGGTAAGCCTTCTGGTAACGGGGATCGAATGTGATCGCGATATCGAAATCGGCAATGGCTTTCTCAAGCTCTCCTTTAGCGAACCGGTCCCTGCCTCTGTTGAAGTACGATTCCGCAGAGCTAGAGGGTTGTGCCTGGGAGGCGGAAGCGGTTACAACTAGAAGCAAGACCGCCAGAAGAAAGCAGCGATAAGCCGGAAAGCATCTGAAAGCGATGTTGGTGCAGAGACTCATGCTTGTCATGGAGTCCATCCTTCACGTGTTGTTTCGAGCAATGAGGTGAGGCAGATCAGCAGCAGGCCGCTGGCTGTCTCTGAGAAGTGGATGCGGTCTGTCTCGATCCATCGGTAGATCGTGCGAGAACTGACCCTGCTCAGTATTGCCGCCTCTTCGGGTGTGACCACTCTGGTATCGGCTGCGCACTCCGAGCACCAACCCATCTGTGCGCCTCCCGACCTTCTGATTAACAGGATCCGTCGTATCTCTACGCTGATCTCTGTTCTCCTCTTCGTCTTCACGTCAACTCCAAGTTGTATTGTCTATGCAATTGCTCTATGGGCCTGTGAAAGCGAACTCCTCAGAGAGAGAGCCGTCAGGGTTTCGCACCTGCAGCTTGTCTCCGGGTTTAATCTTCTTGCCAGCCTTCTTGCCGATCAATCTAGACTGTGGGTTATGGTCAGCATTGCGAGTCTTTTGCTCTTCACCATTGAGCAAGATGATTGAGCCGCGCCTGAAGTTTTCGCCCAATACAATCAGCCTCCTTCCTGAGACCGATACGCTTATAATCTCTGGGATCGGGTTTGGTGCGTCCGCGTCGTACAACTCGGCGTCACTGACAATTTCCTTATCAAAGCCCCCAGCGACTAAGACCTTTCCGTTAGGCAAAAGCGTCGCCGTGTGCCAATGGCGATCTGTGTTGAGGCTGCCGGTCCTGCTCCAGGTGCCGGTTTCCGGATCATATATCTCCGCGCTCCCGTTGGAGGATATCCCGTCGAAATTGCCCGCTACCAAGACTCTGCCGTTTGGAAGGAGTGTCGCCGTGTGTGCGTAGCGAGGCATATTGAGGTTAGATATGCTGCTCCACCCACCTGTTTCCGGATTGTATAGTTCGGAGGTGCTGACGAGATTGCCGTCGCCGCCTGCGACCAGCACCATGCCATTACCGAGCAGCGTCGCGGTATGGCCGAGGCGAGCCTGGTTTAGGCCAGCTATGCTGCTCCACTTTTCTGTTGCCGGGTCGTACAGCTCTGCGCTTTCAATGAAATCAGCCCCGTTTTCCCCTCCGGCGATAAGGACGTTGCCGTTTTCAAGCAGCGTTGCTGTATGAGACCGCCGTGCAGTGATGAGGCTGCCGGTGATGCTCCACTTCCCTGTGATCGGATCATACAACTCTGCGCCGTTAGAGGAGAGGGAGCCTCCCGCGACAAGTACCTTGCCATTTTTAAGCAGTGTGGCTGTGTGACCGAAGCGGCCTGTTTTGAGGCTGTCTGTCAGGCTCCACGTACCGGTAGCCGGGTCGTACAACTCTGCGCTGCTGAAAAATTCAAAAAAGCCTCGTGATGAGGAGAACCCCCCTACGACCAATACCTTGCCATTGGCGAGCAGCGTCGCAGTGTGCAACTCGCAAACCAGGGGGAGACTGCCAGTGCTGCTCCAGGTCCCCGTGGCATGATCGTATAGCTCTGCGCTGTCGGTATTGCGACCTCCGACAACTAAAACCTTGCCATTTTGAAGCAGAGTCGCTGTATGACGGGCACGAGGCGTGTTCAGGTCGCCGGTAAAGTCCCAACTTCCATTTACCACCGTAACTGTGACTTGATAGGAAGGATGCTCGCCTCGGCAATAATCCGGGAGAGCAAGCACGCTGATCAGACTTGCGAGCGCCAGCGCCAGACCAGCCTTTTGCTTCGCGCGATAGATTGAATGTCTGATGCAATGCGCTCGCTCAATCTGCGAATGAGATTTCAAGGCTTTCATCGAAGCACCCTCATTTTTCAATTGCCTCGGTCACCGCGCTGGATTACAATGAGCGCGGCGTTTGGGCTTTTAAACCGAACACCATCTGCTCTCTTCGCGCCAATAAATGCTTCCTCGGCGGTTTAAAAGTCCTTTAGATTTCTTAATTATTTCTTAAAGAGTTCCTAAAGTGGCTATCCCTCAACAGAGCATTCGCTTCTACGATTTCGGGCCATTCCGTATGAATAGCGTCGAGCGGATAATGCTGCGCGAGGGCGAGATCGTGCCGCTGACGCCGAAGCAGTTCGACCTGTTGCTCTTGCTGGTCGAGAACCGCGGTCACGTGGTCGAAAAACAGCGGCTGATGGATGAGATCTGGCCCGATACAGAGGTAGAGGAAGGCAATCTGACAGTCAACATCTCGGCGCTGAGAAAGGCGTTGGATGAGGGAGCGAACGGGCCGCGCTACATACAGACGCTGCCGCGACGAGGATACCGGTTTGTCGGGCAGGTGGTGGAGGTAACAGATGACGGCACAGGGTTGATCGTGCAAGAGCAGACGCAGTCTCGCGTCGTCATCGAGCAAGAGGAGGAAACAGAGGCAGACGCAAGACAGAAGACGCTGGCGGGGAGTCGCTGGGTGAATCGAAGCGCGAGCTGGAAGCTTGGCCTGACTGCTGGCGGGTTGCTGATAGCGACTGCCGCGATTCTCTTATTTTGGATTTGGGACAAGCCCAAGCCGACAGCTTCGGACAGGGCGGTGAAGCGCATTGCTGTGCTGCCGTTCAAGCCGCTGGTCGCAGATAACCGCGATGAAGCGCTTGAGCTGGGGATGGCCGACACTTTGATAAACAAGCTGAGCGGCATCCGGCAGCTCATCGTGCGACCCATAAGCGAGGTTCGCAAGTATAATGCACTTGACCAGGATCCAATAGCTGCCGGGCGCGAGCTCGATGTGGATTACGTATTTGAAGCCCATCTCCAGATAGTAGATGAGAAGATAAAGGCTACGATGTGGTTGCTGAATGTAAAAGATGGATCAACGATCTGGGCAGACACTTGCGACAAGCAGTGCAGCAACGTATTCGAGTTACAGGATTCAATCGCGGGGCAGGTGGCCAGTTCGCTCGCGCTGCTATTGACAGATGAAGAGAAGAAGCAACTGACCAGGCATAACACTGAAAACGCCGAGGCTTTTCAGCTTTACAGTCTGGGCATTTTTTACGGCCTTCAGGGCAGAAGGGGGGATAATTGGGAGGAAGCCCGTCGTTGTTTCGAGAATGCGATCAAATTGGACCCGAACTACGCGCTGGCTTACACCGGACTATTCAATTGTTATCTGGGTCGTGGAATGTTCGGATTCTGGCTCCCAGAGGAATCACGCCAGAGGGCTGAGTGGGCAGCGATGAAAGCAGTAGAGCTTGATGACTCACTTGCGGAGGCCCACTCCAGGCTGGGGATTGCTAAAGAGACGCTCCATTGGGACTGGGCGGGCGCAGATAAAGAATTGAAACGCGCCCTTGAGCTTGACCCGAACAGTTATGCAGTTAACTTTGACTACTACGGCTTTCTCGTACATGCCGGGCGACCGGATGAGGCTCTCGCGCATGCAAGACGGGCACAGGAACTCATTGGACGAGGCCACGGCTCTGAGGCATATGTTTATCTTCACAAACGCGAGTATGACAAAGCCATTGAGCTGTTATTGAATACTCAGAATCCTCGTGTAGGGAATCAGCTTGCAGAGGCTTATCTAGGGAAAGGGATGTACGGGGAGGCTATCGCACATATGCAAAAGGTAGTCGCATGGGATAACGCCCCGGAGAGATGGGATAGATATCCGATACTGGCATACGCCTACGCGGTGGCGGGCAGGCGTGATGAGGCGCTCAAGATACTCGACGCACAGAAGCAACTGGCAAAGCGCGGCTACATCTCGCCATTTAACTTCGCCATCATCTATACAGGGCTTGGTGATAAGGATAGGGCCTTTGAGTTCTTGAACAAAGCTATTGAGGAGCGCGCGCCGATGCTTCATCACTTCCCGAGCCGACCGATATTCGACAGCCTGCGCTCGGACCCGCGCTTCACTGAATTGCTGCGAAAGATGAACCTCGCATCGTGAGTGGGCGTTTAGAATTCAAGCTTCAGCCTGCGTTGGCAAGAACTGCAACATAAAAGTTGAACTCTGAACTCTGCAATACCAGCATCTGCTCTTATGTCTAAACGAATTTGGGCGATGAACAATTTGTGGGCAAAGTTTACCCTCTTGATGTTAGCGGCAGTCGGCTCGGCAAGTGCGCAAACGCCGACCGGCACGATAGCCGGCGTCGTGACTGA
>DASTET010000621.1:0-6235 GCA_035709445.1 Blastocatellia bacterium
CCTGGACCCTGAAATTGAAAGTGCCGGCGGTCGAAGGCGTGCCGCTTATGGTGCCGCCCGAAGCGAGGGTCAATCCCGGCGGGAGAGTCCCGAACCCTGAGACTATGTTCCAGCTATAAGGCGTCGTGCCGCCCGATGCCACGAGCGTCTGCGAATACGCGCTTCCCGTGGTCGCGCCGGGCAATGAGGTTGTCACAATTGAGAGCGGGGTGCCGCCGCCTCCGCTCGACCCCGGGTAGGCGAACCGGACCGCATCCATATCATCCGTGTGCAGCCCGGCGCAGCGCGCTATGGAGACGGCTGAGCCGAACATGGTCGCCGCAGTGAATTGAGAGTGGCCTATGCCGAGCGCGTGGCCAAGCTCGTGCGTGATTATGTACTGAACGCTGCAATGATCGCTAAATCCGCAGGCCGCCCACGGGTTGCAGGAGACGAACCCCTGAGTGATCCTGTGATTGAACGTCATGCCGTTGACCGTCGTGGGGCTGAACATGCCCCCGCTCCAGCCCCCCCACGCCAGTATGCTCGCGCAGCCCGGAGAGGGAGCGTTTCTGCCGTCGCAATTGTTCGAGACCACGTTGATGCCAAGCGTGCCCGTGATCGTGTAGCAATCGTTAAGCGTTCCGGACGAGACGAGTCGCAACGCCGAACCCGAAACAGTCGACCAGACGTTTGCCGCGGCAGCCACATCTGCCGCATCTACAGTGAGCGCAGGTATGCCTGAATCAGGAGGGGCCGGGTTCGGGTTGATCGTATAGGTGATCGGCTGCGCGCTGTCAGGCTCGTGCCAGCGCGCGGCGGGAGTCATAAAAGTAAAGTGAGGCTGAATCTCTCCGCGCGAAAGCTCCGCGGAGTATTCGGGCGGCTGGGCCAGAACGGGTATGTTCCTGTAATACTCTATATCGAAGCCGACCGAACGTTCGAGATTGGCTGCGAGCCGCTTACGCACAAGGCGTGTGTATGCTCTTAGCTCCATGCGCTCGGTCGATGTCGGCGACGCATGAGTGCTGTGAAGATGTCGTGGAAGCACAAGGGTATTTGCGTCGGGCGAGCTGCGAAGGGCGATCTGCTGGCCGGTATTCTGGTCCGTGATGATATTGAACTTGCCGAGAAACATCTGATAGGTGCGCAGGCTGCCGTCGGCCCAGGTATCGAGATAAAGAAGGACCCGCTCGCCCACCCGGAACTGCGGATTGCCGTATATGACCATCGCGCGGTTGCCGACTATGCCGCCAAGCTCCTTTATGACAATGCGACGTTCCTTTATTTGACCTTTCAGCACCTCCTGCACGCGCAGCGTTATGTATGTATAAATCCGGTCCTGATTCTGATCCAAGGCTGAGCCTACCGAGAGCACGCGACCCCGCACTATAGCGCGCGCGCCAACTATCATGTCGTCATCGGCTGGAATGGTGACGGTGGTGGCGCCTGCAAGCTGGACCGAACAGAGCAGGCACAGTAAGAATACCAGCGGCTTAAACCCCGCCCGTATCAGAACGCGTTTCATAATAGCCTCCACGTGAGGGCTCGACCAGCCCTTTCACTACAAAGCTGATCCAGGAGCTAATCCTGTAGAGTTTCCGACGCGTCCCCACAAACCGGCAGCCGGGCTGCCAGTACCGCCTCTCGTCTCAAACAGGCGCTGCTTGATCCCTGCAAAAACTTCTATGAAGGGGCTTGCCTCTCATCAAACCAGGCGTTCGATTTACTGCTGGTCTTCAGACGTGGGCCATACAAAACCGCGAGCCGGTGCCTGAAATGGCCTGGTCGACCATACTGCCGGGGCTAGCAGAGCTTCGGTAGCCGCATTCAAACATAAGACCTTACCTTTGTCAAAGGTAAAGACATAATACGACTTAACGGTTTTTCGCCCCGCGCAAAACGAGGCTCGCGCCGATGAATTATTGTCTATTTCCGTCACCCGCACAGGGAAAGACAGGGGTCAGGGGACAGGGGTCGGGGGGCAGGGCCTGGTTGTTGGTAATCACTATGTCAGTGATGAATAGTTCAGCATTAAACGAGCTAATGATCATAATGCGCTGACCCCTGAATCCTGCCTTTCAGTTCACATCCAGGATGAAAGGCTGAGAAGAGATATTATCCGGGTTGACGACGACTATCTCGTGACGCCCGGCTGAGAGGGCGAGCTTTTTCGCCACAAGCGACCCGCCGGAGAACTTCACTTTAACCGCGCTCCCGTCGACGAGCAGCGTGGCCGTGCGGGCTATCCTCTCGCCCTGCACCATCAGCTTCCTTTTGCCCGTCTTGTAGACGACCCTTGTGATGGCGGGTATGGTTGCCGGGTCTATCACTCTTATCCGAAGCTCTTTCGAAACCGTCTGAGAGGCCTGGTCTCGAACGCTTATGGTGACATTGAAAACCCCGCTCGCGGCGGGCGTCCCGGTGATGGTACCGCTGCCGGCGTCGAGCGTGAGCCCGGCAGGAAGCGAGCCCGATGCTATCGACCATGTATAAGGCGGCGTGCCGCCCGAGACGTTTGCCCGGAGATTGAACCCTGTGCCTTTCAAGACTTCGACCGATTCGGCGAACTCGATTGAAAGCTGCGGCGCGAGCACTATGATGGCCAGCGACCTGCGGGCGGTGCGCGACTCCGCGTCCGTCACATCGACGGTGAAGGAGAAGCTGCCCGAGACGAGCGGCGTGCCTGAGATGACCCCGTTGCTGCGGTCGAGTGTGAGCCCCGAAGGCAGCGCGCCCGAAGATATAGCCCACCGGTAAGGCGTAGTGCCGCCCGTCGCCGAAAGCTGAAAGCTGAAGGTCACGCCTCTCACAATCGATGGCAGCGCGCCTGTGGTCACTTCGGGCGGCGGGCCGCTCACCGAGATAGTGATATTCTTCTGCCCCGCGCGAAAAGCGGTATCGGTTACCTGAACCGTTACCGGGAAAGTGCCCGTAGCGGTCGCAGTCCCGGCGATCAATCCTGTGTTTGGATTCAGGCTTATTCCGGCGGGCAGCGACCCGGCGGGCAGCGACCACAGGTAAGGGGGCGCGCCTCCCGTCGCGACGAGCTGGTGTCTGAAGGCAGCGCCTTTCCTTGTATTCATAGAAGCCAGGCTGTCGATCTGCGGCGAGCTTACCTGTGGCTGAGCCACTGTGACCTGAACGGCCTGAGACTCCTGCCCGAAGTACCCGACGCCCTCCCGGAACAACTGCCACTGGAAAGAGTACGCGCCCGGAGCGTGCGGCGCGAGCGCAGAAAATGTTATGTCAAGATGCTGACCCGGCGGCACGGGCGCGGTAGTAATCTGAACTGTGTTGCCTCCCCAGGTGGTGTTGTTTTCAGGGCCCTGCGAGCGAACCTTGAAACCGGCAGCGCCGCTCCAGGTCTCTGTGCCCGCATTGAGCCATTTCAAGCTCACATTAAACGTCTGGCCCGGCTGCACGGTCGCCGGAACTGACTGCGATACGAACTGTGAATTGTGGGGAAGCGACGCCGTTGCGCCCACTACCAGGGTAAAGCTTTTTTGCGCCGTCGCACCCGCGCCGTCTCTGACCTGCGCCGTGAAATTGAAGGTCCCTTCTTCGAGCGGCGTCCCTCCGACAATACCGCTCGACGTCAGGCTCATACCCGCAGGCAGACGACCGAGCGGCGCAAGCAGGCTCCAGGTGTAAGGCATGCGCCCTCCGCTCGCTTCGAGGACCTTCGCGTAGAGCGCGCTCCGCGCCGCCCCCGGCAGTTGCGAGCCTGTAGTTACGGCCAGAGGCCCGCCTCCCGTATCCGTGACCGGGTAAAGGAAGGTTATGCCGTTCGCGTCGTCCTGGCGTATCGAGGCGCAGCGCCCGTCGAAATGAGCGCCGCCGAACATCGTCGCGTCAACAAACTGCGAATGGCCCAGACCGAGCGCGTGCCCGAGCTCGTGAGTCGTGATCTCTCGTATGTTGCAACTGCTTTCGAAGCTGCAAAACGAGTACGGGTTGAATGATATGAAGCCGAGGACCGCTTTATAAAAGGTAGTCCCGTTGACCACGCGAGTATGCGAGGTGTCCCAGCTCAAACCACCAAGCGCGATTATGCTGGCGCAGCCGGGCTCGGGCGCAAAACGCCCGTCGCAGTTATTGAACACGATCACGTTTCCGCTGCCGCGACCCAGACACTCTTCGGTAGCGCCGCCGTTCGCCACTCGCAACGTGCAGCCGGGCACCGCAGACCATGCGCTCATCGCCGCTGAGACATCCTCCATGACGGTCGGGACGGGCGCGCCGTCAAGATTCACCAGAAATGTTACAGGCTCGCCGCTGTCAGGCTCGAACCATCGGGTGGGTAACGACGGGGATATGAGAGTGAACTGCGGTTGAATCCCTCCGCCTGCTACCCTCTCTCGATATTCGGGCGGCTCGGAAAGCATGGGGAGATTGCCGTAATGCTCGGCTTCGAATCTGAGCGCGTGGTCCCGGTTCGCATCGAGTCGCGCCCGCACCATCTTCACATATGCTTTAAGCTCCGAGCGATTGGTCGCCGCGCGCGACGCGACCGCCCCGTGCGAACGCGACCCAACAAGCTCGACCCTCGAATCGGGGCTTGAGCGGATAACGATATCGCGCCCGGTCTCAGGGTCGTTTATGATCGAGAACTTTCCAAGAAACATCAGGTGGACGCGGAAGCCGCCGTCGGGCCAGGTGTCGAGATAGAGCAGCACTCTTTCTCCCAACGAAAAGCGCGGCGTGCCGAAGATGATGCTTCCGCGCCCCGCCACCTGCCCGCCTTCCAGCTTGAGCACTATGCGCCGCCCTGTGACATTCCCTTTGATCACCTCCTGCACGCGCAACGTGACGTAGGTAAAGATTCGGGCCTCGTGCTCGTCGAGGCCGGACTCTATCGAAAGGACGCGGCCCCGCACTATAGCGCGAGCGCCTATTATGAGATCGTCGTCTGCCGGGATTGTGACGGTTGTGGCCTCTGCGGTATAGGATGCGCCGAGCAGAAGGATGAGGAGCGAGAGCGATTTCAGCCAGCCTCCCTTGATGCGATTCTTCACAGCGACTCCTGATAGGGGGTTGATTTCCTGTCAGGCCGTTTGAAAGGGGCTGGCCAATCTCTATTGAGCAGATTGCCTGTATCGGTCGCAAGATTACCGGCAATGTGCGGTAGAGTCAATGCAGCAAATGAATTTGAAATTCCCGGGCCTGCCTGTATCATACTCGCGCCCCTATTGATAGCCCCGGCACGATATGCCATCTGTTTACGATCTGAAACCGCGATTCCAGGCGTTGCTCAGGCCGCTCATGAAGCGGCTCGCGAGGGCGGGGCTCACTCCGAACGCAATCACGCTGATTGCCGTCGCAGGCTCGATAGCAGCGGGCGCGGCCGTCTCGCAAGCGGGACGGCGGCCGGTTCTACTGCTGCTTCTTCCCGTCTGGCTATTCGCGCGGATGGCGCTCAACGCGATAGACGGGATGATGGCGCGCGAGCTTAACATGGCCTCGCCGCTCGGAGCGGTCTTAAACGAGCTTGGGGACGCGCTCTCGGACCTGGGCCTCTATCTGCCGCTCGCCTTCGTTCGCGAAGAGTCGGCCTGGCCTGTGATAGCTTTTTCAATCGGCGCGGTCCTGACAGAGTTTTGCGGTCTGCTGGGCCGCGCGCTCGGCGCGAGCCGCCGCTATGATGGCCCGATGGGCAAAAGCGACCGCGCGTTTGTAGTCGGAGCAACTGGCCTTGCGAGCTTCGCGCTGCCTGAAGCCCTTGCGCTCTGGTCCTGGATATTCTCCGTCGCAGCCGCGCTGACAGTCGTCACCTGTCTGAACCGGCTCTCAAAATCGCTCAAAGAACTCAAAGCTATGGCCGCAGGGGAACGCTGAGGAAAGATTCAATTTGATGGGAAAGATCTATACGACATACATCGAAAGCCTCTCGCCCGTCTGGAAGATGGGGCTGATCGTGCTTGGCATTCTTATAGTCGCCACGGCGGCTGTGCTCGCCATCCGGGCTGCGCGCCCGGCAAAGGATTTTTCGGAGCTTACGGCGCGCGTTCGGGCCTGGTGGTTTATGGCCGTCCTCTTTTTTGCCGTCATAAGCTTCAGCAACAACGTGTCGCTCGTCTTCTTTGCGTTCCTGAGCTTCTGGGCTGTGAAGGAGTATATAACGCTGCTCAAGACTCGCCCGGCGGACCATCACGGGCTTGTGCTCACCTTCCTTGCGATACCCATTCAGTATTACTGGATAGCGATAGGCTGGTACGGGATGTTCATAATATTCATCCCGGTCTTTGTCTTCCTG
>DASTET010000622.1:0-4253 GCA_035709445.1 Blastocatellia bacterium
TCGGGATCACAGCGCCCTGCGGATCGGTGACTACGCCTCTAATCGACCCGGTAGGGCTTTGCTGAGCAAAAATGGGAAGGGTCATTTGTGCCACCAACGCCAGCACGGTGACTGTCATCAGTAGGCCACGATACTTGTAGCGCATACTTCTTCTCCTTTCGACTCTAGTGAGCGGGTAGGGTTGCTTCGACGGACCTGATTCTTTGACACCGCTTGCCCGGCGTCGATTGCCGACACCGTGGTGAGACTGCGACGCCACTGCCTCAGAATCAGCCGGTGCATATAAGGCCGAGACGGCAATAAAACTCAACTGCGCGTGCTCCAGAGCGCCCAGATTAAGCACTTGAAAAATATAATTACTGAGAATTACAGCATTGTGAGCCTATGAACGGGCATATCTTCTTTTTTTTTGGCTGGAATTGTCAAGCGATTTTTCTCTAGGAAGCCAGAAGCCAGAAGCCGGGGGGCAGAAGCCAGAAGATTGTCAACACCGGTTCTGACTTCTTACAATCGGCCTCAATCGAGAGATGATGCGAAAGATTCTGACTTCTGGCTTCTGGCTTCTGGCTTCTGATTCTTACCGCTCTACGGCCATCGCCACGGCGTTGCCGCCGCCCAGACAGAGCGCGGCAAGCCCCCTTCGCGCGTCGCGCCGTTGCATCTCGTAAAGCAGCGTCACAAGCACTCGCGCCCCGCTCGCCCCTATCGGGTGGCCGAGCGCGACCGCCCCGCCGTTTACGTTAAGCCGCGAAGGGTCTATCCCAAGCTCGCGCGTGATCGCAATGGCCTGGACCGAGAACGCCTCGTTTAGCTCGATCAGGTCTAGATCGGCCAGATCCCACCCGGCTCGCTCAAGCGTCCTTTGAATCGCCACAACCGGGGCCATCATGACCAGCCTGGGCTCGACCCCGCTCGACGCCTGCGCGACTATCCGGGCCATAGGCTTGCGACCCAGCCTTCGCGCCGCATCTTCGGAGGCCACCACCAGCGCGGCAGCGCCGTCGTTTACACCCGGCGCGTTTCCAGCGGTGACCGTGCCTTCGCTCTTGAAGGCGGGCTTGAGCCGGGCCAGCGCCTCAAGCGAGGTGTCTTCGCGCGGGCCTTCATCAAAGCGTATGAAGAGAGGCGCGCCCTTCTTTTGCGGGACCTCGACGGGGACGGTCTCCTGATCGAACCGGCCCTCCTTCATAGCGGCGACCGCTTTGCGGTGCGAGTTGAGCGCGTACTCATCCTGCTCCTGGCGTGACACGTTGTAGCGTTCGGCCACGACCTCGCCCGTGCAGCCCATGTGCCAGTTGTCGAAGGCGCACCACAGCCCGTCGTGAATCATCGAGTCTGTAAGCTCGCCGTTGCCGAGGCGGTAACCCTGCCGGGCGTCTTTGAGCAGGTACGGCGCACTGGTCATCGATTCCATCCCGCCCGCAACCGCTATCTCAATCTCGCCGACTCTTATCCCGTTTGCCGCAAGCATCACGGCCTTCAGCCCCGACCCGCAGACCTTATTAATAGTGAGCGCCGACACGGCATCGGGTATTCCTGACCGGAGCGCGACCTGGCGAGCCGGGTTCTGCCCGTTGCCCGCCTGAACTACGTTGCCCATTATTACTTCATTGATCGAAGCCGGATCGATTGAAGCGCGCTCGATTGCGGCCCGCGCCGCTATCACGCCGAGATCTACGGCGCTGAAATCCTTAAGCACGCCGAGCAGCTTCCCTATCGGCGTTCTCGCCCCTGAAAGTATCACCGCTTCTGACATAAGCCCTCCGAGATTTAAGTCCAGAACAATTGTAGGATGCTCCTCGGCATGGCGCAAGGAACGGTCATTTGTCAAAGCTCGCTGCCTGGTGTAAACTTTCGTGTATTTTGTAGGACTTTGAAACAGCGCACCCTTAATAGGAGCAAATAGTCATCGATGCAAGCACTCATACTGGCAGGGGGAAAAGGTACGCGCCTTCGACCTCTTACCATGCATACTCCCAAGCCTATAGTCCCTATCGCCAATCAGCCGTTCCTGCTCTATCAACTGGAACTGCTCAAGCAGGCCGATGTGCGCGATGTGATCTTATCGCTCTCTTACCAGCCTCATAAGATCGAAGACAAGCTCGGCGACGGGACAGATCAGAACGTCAGGATAAGCTACACGGTAGAAGCATCTCCGCTCGGGACTGCCGGCGCTTATCGCAATGCCGAGGGGTTGATACGGGAGACGACCATAGTCTTCAACGGCGATGTCCTGACCGACATCGACCTGAACGAGGTCATAAAGTTTCATCGCGAGCGAGAGAGCGTAGCGACAATCGTGCTCACGCCTGTGCCAAACCCCACGGCGTACGGGCTTGTCGAGACCGACGAAGATGGCCGCGTGCGACGCTTCCTCGAAAAACCGAAACCCGAAGAGGTGACCTGCAACACGATCAACGCGGGCGTTTATATACTTGAGCCGAAGGTGCTCGACTACGTGCCGGAAGGCGAGCCTTTCATGTTCGAGTACGGCGTCTTTCCAAAACTGCTCGAAAGCGGCGAGCCGTTTTACGGATATATATTCAAAGGCTACTGGCGTGATATAGGCACCTGCTCAAGCTATCTACAGGCGAACCTGGACGTGCTGGCAGGCAGGGTGCAGGTGCTGCCTCTGGCGCCTCCGGCGCGGGGCGACAAATTCGACGAGTCGGCGGAGATCGATGCGCTGTCGATAGTCGATCCGACCTGCGTCGTAAAAGCGGGCGTTCAGATAATCAACTCGGTCGTGGGCCGCAACTGTTATATAGAAGAACGAGCGCGTATAGAGAACTCGGTGGTGCGCGGAAGCTCGCGTGTAGGCACGGGGGCGGTCGTGCGAGGTTCGGTCCTCGGCAAGAGCTGTCATATAGGCCGCGTGGCCCTCGTGTCGGGCGGCACCGTCCTCGGCGACAAATCCGTCCTGACCGATTACAGCCAGATCGGCGATGATCAGGGGTCAGGGGTCGGGGGTCAGAGCAGGGGTCAGGATTCGGGGGTCAGGGGACAGTGATCAGTTGATAATCAGTAGCTCCATGGCTAACGAATTCAAAGTACAACGAACTCCGGACAAAGAAGCCCTGGCCCCTGCCCCCCGACCTCTGATCCCTGAAAGAGTAATGATTCGCGTTCCAAACTGGGTTGGCGACGCGGTGATGGCAATCCCTGCGCTCAGGGAGATGCGGCGCATCTTTAGCGACTCGCATATAACGCTGGTGGCGCGGCCCTGGGTGGCCGGACTATTTGACGGCGAAGGGCTGGCCGACGATCTGATACCGGCGCTCGACAGGCGCGGTCTGGCCCGGACCATTTCCGGCTTTATTGCCGAAACGCGAGCACTTGGCCGCGAGCGGTTCGATCTGGCTGTGCTGCTTCAAAACGCTTTCGGCGCTGCGCTCACCGCGCGGGCGGCGGGCGTAAAACGAGTCGCGGGTTACCCGACCGACCATCGCGGACCGCTGCTCGACTACGTCATCGACCTTGAGCCCGATCACAAAACGACTCACCAGGTCTTCTATTACCTCAACATCGCCGCCCGGCTTGAAAAGCGGTTTAAGGGCGAATGCCGCGTCGATCCTCCAAAAGCGCAACCCTCGCTTCACGTGAGCCCTGAAGAGAAAGAGCGCGCCCGAAGACTACTCGCTTCTTGCGGCGTGGCGGTCGATTCTCCGCGCGATGAATCGTCCCGAATCCTTGCCCTCAATCCCGGCGCGACAAACAGCCGCGCGAAACGGTGGCTCCCCGACCGTTTCGCCGAGACCGCAGACCGCCTGGCCACTCACCACGGCTTTCGGACGATCATCCTCGGCTCGGCAGGCGACGCAGAGGTGGCCGAAAAGGTCGCCCGTCTCATGCGGTCGCGGCCCGCCCTGCTTGCCGGGCGAACGACCATCGCCGAGCTGAAAGCCGTGCTCGCCTGCTCGCGCCTCGTCATATCGAACGACACCGGCACCGCCCACGTCTCTGCGGCGCTTGCCGTCCCTACGGTCGTGGTCTTCGGTCCTACTGAGCACGTTTCGACTCGCCCGCTCTCCGACGCGGCCCTGGTCGTGCGCCGCGAGGTCGAGTGCTCGCCCTGCATGCTCAGGGATTGCCCGATAGACCATCGCTGCATGACTCGCGTAGAGGTGGATGAAGTCTATCGCGCAGCCGAGCGTCTTCTCACTCAGTCTTTCAATACCTGTTCGTAAACTCGTCGTATGGCCGCGGAGTGGTGCGTGTAAAGGCGGTCGATCTCTTCAGCCCCGGAAAGCCGG
>DASTET010000623.1:0-5930 GCA_035709445.1 Blastocatellia bacterium
CGGAACGTCACGTTCATCAGCGAGCGGCTCTCAGGCACGGCGTGCCCTCGATAAAAATCTGTAGAGTCGATGCGATCATAAAGCAGCGCGGCCTTCTCTTCGTTATGTCGCGCCATCGCTTCGAGCCCGCCATTATCGAGAAGCCATTTCAGCACGAGCCGCATCACATAGATAGTAAAGACCGGGGGCGTGTTATAAAGCGACCGCTCTTTTGCATGGGTGTTGTAGTTGAGCATGGTCGGGAGCGAGTCGGGGCTGCGCGCGAGCAGATCATCGCGCATGATGACGAGCGTCACCCCGGCAGGGGCGAGGTTCTTTTGCGCGCCCGCATAGATCAGCCCGTATTTGCTCACGTCCAGCGGATGGCTGAATATATCGGAAGATGCATCGGCCACCAGCGGAACGTCGCCCGTTTCGGGCTCGGTCTTCCACTCGGTCCCGAAGATGGTGTTATTCGTCGTGAAGTGGACGTAAGCGGCCCCCGGGTCGAGCTTGATCTCGTCGGGGCCGGGTACGCGTGTGAAGTTCTCGGCCTCGGTCGTCGCGGCCACGTTCACCTCGCCCACTCGCTTCGCTTCTTTCATGGCCTTTTTCGACCACGAGCCCGTGATGATGTAGTCGGCCTTGCCGCCTGTCGCCATCAGGTTCATAGGCACCATCGAGAATTGCAGCGACGCGCCTCCCTGAAGAAAGAGCACATGGTAGTTGTCCGGAATCCCGGCGAGCTTTCGCATATCGGCTTCCGCGCCGAGAATGATCTCGTCGAAAGTCTTCGAGCGATGGCTGATTTCGAGCACGGACATCCCGACGCCCGGAAGCGCGATCAAATCGCGCTGCGCCTCTTCGAGCACCGCGAGCGGCAGCACCGCCGGTCCCGCTGAAAAGTTGTAGATTCTTTCAGTCATATTTCCTCCGCTGCTGAGATTAGAGCTTGAGCAAGCTCACTTCAATGATGTCGTTTGAGCGTGATCTTATGGCATCAATAGTCTCATCCGGCAAAGCCTGATCGAGGTGGATGCGAGCGACGGCTGCGACTGCGCCGTCGAAGACGATGTTTTCGGTCTCCTGAACATTTATGCCTGCGGCCTTGATCTGATCGAAGACATCGGCGAGCACTCCGACGCGGTCGAAGTGGCGGACGACGAGCAGGTGAGTGGCCGGAGATTTCTTCGCAAGATTGACGACGTTCGGCGCGCGGCCCGTCTCTTTATAGACGCGGATCACGCGCACGGTCTCATCCGAGATTGCCGCCTGCGCCTGGTCTGTCGATGCGCCTATGTGGTGGGTCCCTATGACGCCGTCGAGCTTGAATATCTCGTCATCTACGGTGCCTGTCCCGCCCGCAGGCTCGCCCGCGAATACGTCGAGGCCGGCGCGTATGCCGCGCTCTCTTACTGCGCGTCCGAGCGCAGCCTGATCGACGACCTCGGCGCGCGACGTGTTTATCAGAAACGAGCCGGGGCGCATCGCCTCAAAGAATTTCTCATCGACCAGGTTTCGCGTTTCGTCCTTGAGCGCGAGGTGGAGGCTGACGATATCGGAAGCGGCGGCGACTTCGACCGGCGACTGTTTCATTTCGACGCCGAGCGCGGCGGCGCGCTCAGGCGTGAGCGAGCGGCTCCAGGCGACGACGGGCATGCCGAAAGCGCGGGCGCGGGTGACCATCTCGCAGCCGATCTGGCCCGCGCCGATAATGCCGAGCACTCTGCCGAACAGGCCGCGCGCTTTGCTGTACTCCTTCTTGTTCCACCGGCCCTGCTTGAGATCGGCGACGTTTTCGGGTATGCGCCGGTCGAGCGCCAGTATCAACCCGAAGGCAAGCTCGGCCACGGCTATGGAGTTTTTGCCCGGACAGTTCGAGACATATATGCCGCGCGAGGAGGCCGCCTGCACATCGATATTGTTATAGCCTGCGCCCGCGCGAACTATAAGGCTCAGCCGCCCTGCTTCGAGCGCCTGTTTGTTCACCTTCGTGCTCCGCACAACGAGCACGTCTGCGCCGGACGATTTGATAGCCTCGGCGAGCGGCTCGTCTTTCAACTCGGGATCATAAACGACCTCGATGCCCGACTCTTTGAGCGCCTGTTGCCCTCTCTCCGGGAATTTATCTGCGATCAGAACCTTCATGCTTTACCCCCCTTTCTTATAAAACCACAGATGAAGACGGATGATCTGTGTTTATACGCATTCATCTGCGGCTTCTTTTCTTTAATACTTCTGCGGCGCGTCGAGAACTACTCGGACCGTGTCGCGCGCTATAAGCAATTCCTCATCGGTAGGGATCACATAAGCGGCCAGACGCGAGGTATCGGTGCTGATCAGACCTTCGCGCCCGCCGCTCATCGCCTGGTTGCGCTCCGCGTCAATCTCAAGCCCCATCCACTGAAGCCCGTCGGCGATAGTCGAGCGAATCTCGGCAGAGTTTTCGCCGATGCCGCCGGTAAAGATTAACGCATCGGCCCCCTTCATCGCGGCAAGATACGCGCCTATGTACTTTCGCGCGCGGTAACAGAATATCTCTATCGCGAGCCGCGCCCGCCGGTCGTTATGCTCGCGCGCTTCGTCGAGAAGCTCGCGCATATCGTTGGTCAACCCCGAGATGCCGATCAGCCCCGACTGCTTGTTGAGAAGCGTCTCGACCTCTCTTGCCGACAGCCCCTCTTTTGCCGCGATGAAATCTACTATGGCAGGGTCCATATCTCCCGAGCGGGTCCCCATGACGAGCCCTTCGAGCGGCGTGAGCCCCATCGAGGTGTCTATCGAATCTCCCCGTTGTATCGCCGCCGCCGAGCAGCCGTTGCCGAGGTGCAGCGTTATCACATTGGTCTCGTCGCGCGGGATGCCGCGTATCTGGCGATAGCGATAGGCGACATACCTGTGCGAGGTGCCGTGAAACCCGTAGCGGCGTATCCGATGGCGGCGATAGTACTGATAAGGCAGCGCGTAGAGATAAGCATAATCCGGCAGCGTCTGATGAAAAGCCGTATCGAAGACGGCGACCTGCGGATGTCCCGGCCCGAACAGCTCGCGCGCGGCCTGTATTCCGCGAATGTTAGCGGGGTTGTGAAGAGGTGCGAGGTCAATGCAGTCCTCTATCCCCCTGAGCACCTCATCGGTTATGAGCGCCGAATGAGTGAAACGCTCGCCCCCGTGGACCACTCGATGGCCTATCGCCTGAACATCGGCCACGCTCTTGACGTGCGATATGCCGGACTCTTGCGAGCAGGCCCACTGTATTATGAAAGAGACCGCCGCGCGTATGTCTCTCAACTGCTCGGCGAGTCGCCGCGGCGGTCGGCCCTCCGCTTCGAGAGCGATGATCGCCTCTCCGCCTATCCTCTCAATAGCCCCTCTCGCCAGCCGCTCGTCGCTCTCGTGCGCTATGCGGTCAAGATCGGTATTGATCAACTGAAACTTGATCGTAGAGCTTCCGCAATTGAGGACGAGCACATTCATAATCAGGGATCAGGATTCAGAGGTCGGGGGTCAGGGTAGGAGCAGGGGTGAGCGTCAGGGGGTCGGGCAGGCTTTCTTTGTAGATAATCTGTTGTAATTTGGGTCTGTCATTGACCCAACGATTATCAAGCAACAAACCCTGCTCCCTGGCCCCCGACCCCTGACCCCTGACTCGACCCCTGACCCCTGGTCCCTCTACATCAAATGGATAAGAAGTCCGTCGCGCAGCTTGGGCTCGAACCAGGTCGATTTAGGCGGCATTATCTCGTTTGCGTCCGAGACCGCGATCAGCTCATCTACCGTGACGGGGTACATCGAAAAGGCCACGGCGGCGCGGCCTTCGTCGACGGCGCGTTCGAGGGCTGCGCTCCCTCGAATGCCGCCTACGAAATCTATACGCTTGTCGGTCCGCACGTCCCTTATGCCGAGCAGCGCGTCGAGCACGCGCTCCTGAAGCACGCTCACGTCGAGCGATCTTATCGGGTCGTTTGAAGCGACGGTCTCAGGCGGTATGCCGAGAGCGCGCCAGCGACCGCCGAGGTACATGCATATCTCGCCTTTGCGGGCGGGCGCGGACGAGGCGGCTTCGCTTATAGAGAACTCTTTAGATAAGGCGGAGATGAACTCTTCGCTCGACAATCCATTCAGGTCTTTGACCGTGCGGTTGTAAGGCATTATTCGTACCTGCTCGGCAGGAAAGAGCACGGTCAGAAAGAAGTTGTACTCCTCGTTGCCGGTATGATCGGGGTTTTCGGACCTGAGCTGCGCGCGAGCGCGGCTTGCGCTTGCGGCGCGGTGATGGCCGTCTGCGATATATATCAGCGGGACCGATCTGAATTCATCGATGATCTGCAGGGTGTCATCGTCGGAGAGCCGCCCTATCGTGTGGGCTACGCCGTCCGGGGCGGTGAAATCGTAGAGCGGCTCTGCCGCCTGCGCGCGGTCTATTATGGCGTTTATCTCATCGCGCCCACGGTAAGTGAGAAAGACCGGCCCTGTCTGCGCGCGCAGAGCTATCATGTGGCGCGTGCGGTCGTCCTCTTTGTCCTTGCGTGTGCGCTCGTGTTTGCGAATGATGTCGCCGTCGTATTCATCAATCGAGCAGCAGGCAGCGATCCCCGTCTGCGCCTGATCATCCATGCGCAGGCGATAGGCGTAGAGGCTTGGCGACTGCTCAAGGGTGAGCGGGGCCGATGACTTGAGCTTCTCGAAATTCTCCGCCGCGCGATCATAGACTATGTCTGAATAAGGATTCGTATCGTCGGGAAGCTCAAGCTCCGGGCGCGAGACTCGAAGAAAGCTGAGCGGGTTTCCTTCTGCAAGCTCGCGCGCTTCCTGTGTGCTCACCACATCATAAGGGACCGCCGATACGCGGTCGGCCTTCTCTTTTGGCGGGCGCAGCGCCTGAAATGCGCGGATAGTTGCCATTCTTTCTTGTCTCCATCTGAAAAGTATTTGAGACTGCGAGCAATTCAGAATGCTAGGACGGCGGCGCAGCACTGTCAACATCAAGAAGTCAGAAGCCAGAAGCCAGAAGCCAGAAGTCTATAGAGGCTGATTCTGATTATTCGCTTTGCGACAATCGAGATAGTACGCGAGAGTTTCTGGCTTCTGGCTTTATCCGAAATGGTGTAGCGATCATCCCGGTTTGTCTAGAAATCCGCACCGGCAGAGTGCAATCGCCAATCGATATGTGTCGGCTTTTTACTGCACCCTCATCAGAATCCTCGCAAAGAGTGTAAATGTTTTCACGGACTTAGCTTCTGGCACCGGGTTTGCCTTGGTACGGTTGGAATAAGCCCATAAGTTCATTGTGAGGTAGTCATGAAGGACCTGTACCAGACAGAGACGGTAACGATCAAAGCATGCTGTGATTGCAGCGGCGGGCTGCTTGACCGCGACCGGTTCTGTCGCTGGTGCGGCGCTCGTCAGACCGGTTCTTTTATGCCTGGCGGAGAAATCTCCTTTGATCGAGAGGAGACCCATTTTCTCAGCGATTCGAGATCGCTCTACACCACATCGCCGCTTGAGAAGGCTGGCGAGAAGTCGGCTGCTTTACGTCCGGTGTCCGGGCCGCTCGTGCAGGCGATGATAGCAGGCATGACGGCAAGCAGCAGCGCGCCGCTTTACAACCGGGCATTGCCCTCGGTTCTTCAACTTCTTGTCTCCTTCCCCATCTGGTTGATGATCGTGCTGCTGTCGCCGTTCGACGCGTATGCTGCGGCAAAGAGCATATCGAGGCAATTCACCCCGGAGGCGGCGCCGAGCAGCGTGTGCGAGCGGAAGCCTCTGCTGGGCGACTTCAACTGATCCTCTTCTTACGGTCCCTGGTCAAGATGCAAGACTGGAAATCTATCCTTCGCCGCTGGGTGAAGTTCAACGCGGTCGGTGCGACGGGCGTGCTCGTCCAGATGATGACGCTTGTGTTGCTGTTAAGAGTTTCGGGCATGCATTACCTGGCGGCGACCGCGCTT
>DASTET010000624.1:0-4692 GCA_035709445.1 Blastocatellia bacterium
GAATGACTTCAGGCGTCATCGAGCGGGTAGTGAGGTGGACGCCGGCTCCGCAGCTTGCTGCAAGGTCTGCGCGGTCATTTACAAGGACCCTGGCATCATAACGGCTTGCGAGCCTGACCAGCGGTTCTACAAGCCCGGCCAGCTCCCTCGCGCTCAGGTCCCGCTCGCGTATCTGGACCAGATCGACTCCTGCGCACAGGGCTGCCGACACAAAATCAAAGAGCGTCTCAATGTCCGTCTTTTTTTCCTGTCGCGGCAACTGTCGCCGGTCGGTTATCAGGTAGAGCAGCGGTCTGGAGCTACTTTGAATCAACCTCGTTACCCTGCCACTCTGCTTGAATAGAGCGAACCGTCTGTTTGAAGTTGATGATCTCCCTTATACCCAGAACCACATTCAGCACCCCTATACCCGTCACAGCGCCGCGCACGTACCCGCTCGTCAGAAAGCGACCGAGCGCCGGCCACTGTAATGTTTCGACTAACCAGACGAGGATGTAGTTCTCGCTCCAATAGGGATATGGATCGCTCAACCAGGGCAGGACAATTAATAGAAAGCCTATCTCAAAGCAGATGAGAATGAAGAATATAATTGTAAGCTTCGCAGACATCGCTAAACGGTGGAACACCGGGCACGGATCGCAGCAACCTGGTTCGTCTTTCGGTATCTCAATAAAATAATTGCCTCTGCTTGCTGCGACCCGAACTCCCACCGTCAATCTATCATGCGCTCTTGAGCGCCTGCAACCGCTTTATCCTTTCACCCACCTGGCGATAGTTCACATCTATGCCATAGACCTCCATGTATGCGTCTATGGCCCTCTCGAACTCGCCCTCCTCTTCGTAGCACTGGCCTATCTCGAACCTGAGCGCCTGGTATTCGTCCTCATTCCTTCCGGGCACTTTCAGCCCGCGCTCGAACCACATCACCGCCACCCTGGGCATCTGCTTGCGGTTGAAGCAGACGCCGAGCATGTGACAACACTGTATGTGATTGCCTCCGACGTCTTCAGCGCCCGCCACCTTGAATGCCATCTGGAATTGCTCGATCGCTTCGTCAAACAATTCCATGTCTTTGTAGGCAAGGCCGAGGCTGTAGTGGGTCTCGTAATCGAGCAGAGGCGTGAGATTGCCTGTATTCCCGCTGACCTCTTCGAATATCTGTTGCAAGTCAGCGTTCGTGCTGGCGAACTCCGCCTGCATCTCAAGAGGAGGAATCGCCTCTGCCTGCACACCCGACACACTCTCTTCCGCTTCGGGCGCGGGCGCGGCCTCTTCCTCTACGGCAACGGTAGAACCCGCCGTCTCGACCGGCGGCGGCGGATCAGCGATAGATACCGGCTCTGCTTCGAGAAGACTCTGGACCTGTGAGACGTCGAAAGAGGAGTCGAGATTTGAGGCTATTGTTTCGAGCAGGTCCGCCGTCCCCATGCGCGCCTGAGATGGGAGCGGGAGGCTGCCCGTCTCGGTCCGCGCGACATCGAAGGCCGTGTCGTTGAGAAGCTCGCTCGTGTTGAACTTGACTATCAGGTCCGGGTCGAGAGGGCCGGACTCTTTCTGCACGAGGAAGGGCAGGAAGTTCGGGCGCTCGCCCTCTTCGGGCGTGCGAGGTACGGTCAAGGTCAGATCGCCGTTTGAAGCCGGGGGCGCGGCGATCTCTTCGGCATAGACCTCCTGCGCGATCTGCACCTCTGAGACCGACTCCTCTTCCACGAGGTCTTCGGGTTGGAAATCGAAGCTTGCTATCTCGACTCGCGCGTCGGTCGCATCGAGCGTTGCCGGAACTGCATCGGGCGCGCCCGTGCTCAAAGCAGGCTCAATGGCCATGCCAAGCTCTTTGCACCGGGCGATAATCTCAGGTCGATGCCCATACTCTTCGAGCAGCCGGACAAGTGTGTCCTGCGCGATCTCGAAGTAGCCTTGAGCGATGTAGAAATCTATCCCCTCAAGCTCCTCGACAAGACTGCCGTTTGAAGCATCGGTCGACAGGCTCCCCATCTTCGGCTCAACAGTCTCCTGCGACAGCACATCGTCGTAGTTGAAAGCGTGGCCTGACGGAAGGGGAGGTCTCGCGGCAGCGGGCTGGTCGCCTGCTGCGCCCGGCTGCTCGCCGGGCACGGTGACAAACCCCGCCTGGCCTTCGAGCACGCCTGTCTGGTATCGCGCCAGATCAAACCCGTTCGGATCGTCGCGCACTTCAAACCCGCCGTACGAGCCGCCGGGCTGCTCTGCAAGCGTCGAGGCAAACCCTGTGTCATACCCGAATGGACCGGCCACGCCTTCCACCCAGCCGGGCTGGGATTGATTCGCCGGCTCGCGGCGCAACGATTCGATGAGAGGGTTGAGCTGGTGGGCCTCGGCCATAAAATCGCTCGCGCGCGCCTGCTCGCCACGGGCTTCGTGTATCCGCGCAAGCTCAAGACACTGCAATGCGGCCTTGTCCATTATTCCGGCTCGCAGGTATATGTCTTTTAGCTTGAGGTGGAGCTGCACGTTTTCGGGAGCGTGATTGAGGATCTCTTTGAGCATCAACACCGCGTGGTCGACCTGCCCGTGACCCGCGAGTATCTCGGCCTCCGAGATCTGCCTTATGACGAACGCATCATCGAATGCAGCCGATTCGTAATCGAGCGGCCCGGTCGCCCGCACCACGTCGGGCTCGCCCGGCTCGGTTATGTCCCGCACGCCGAGATTGTAGAGCCGCTGCAGATGCATGGGCTCATCGGGCTCAAGCCGCGCAAGCTCCTTGAGCGCGGCTATGGCCTCCGCGTCATCGCCCTTGCGCATGGCGGCTTCGGCCAGCGAGTTCAGCGTGGCGATCAGGTTGTGGTCTTCGCGGATGCGCAGGAATATGCCTGCAAGCCGCTTGAGCGCGCCCACGTGGTTGAGGTCGCGGTCGAGCACTCTTCTGAGAAAGTCTATCGCCTTGTCTTCCTCGCGCTTGGCTATAAGCACTTCGAGACAGCCGTCGATCTGTTCCGCCGCGCGGTCGAGGTCTCCCATCTGAAGGAAGCGGCGGCCCACTTCGAGCAGATAGTGATAACGGTTGCGATCAAGCTCGACAAGGCTCAGAAAGGTCCGCTCCGCATCATCCATAAGACCTGCTGACATATAGGTGCGGCCCAGTATCGTCAACAGCTCGACATCGCCCGGATTCTTTTCGAATGCGTCGCAGAGCACATTGATGGCGCGGTCGGCCTGCCCCTGCTGGGTGTATATGGAAGCGATGGCGGTGAGCCCCTGACGGCTTTCAGAGTTGATGGCGATGGCTTTCAGGTTGGCGCTCAGCGCCTGCTCGGTATCGCCTTTGCGCAGGAACTCTGCGCCGGCCATTATGAAGGATTCGTGCGCCTGCTCGATCATCCCCTCGCGCGAGTATATCTCGCCGAGCTTCATACGCACCGCCGTATTAGACGGGTCGAGGTCGGCGATCTTCTGGTAGGCTTCGAGCGCCTTGCGCGTCTGTCCGCTGCGCGCGTATGCGTCGGCGACCTGAAGGTACTGCTGGCGGGCTTCGACCAGGAGCCCCTGCTGGGAATAGAGATTCGCCAGCTTCATAGCGGTCTCGATATTTGTCGGATCGAGCTTCGATATCTTTTTGAGCATCGCTATCGCCTTGAGCGTGAATCCGCTTTCGCGGTAGCTTTCGGCGATGCGGGAGAAGTTCGCTATCGCATCCTGTATTCTTCCTGCGCGGACGTAGAGATCGCCAAGAGTGTTTATGGTGGTCAGGTCGGTCGGGTCAGCATCGACCACCTTTCGATATTCGTCTATTGCCGCCGAGATTTTGCCCTGAAGCACATACTTTTCTGCGGTGCGCAAAGCCTTCGACTTATTCAACGACATAATCCCTCCTGAGGCGTCGCCTCATGGATATTGTCTGGAACTGATAAGGGGGGCGCTCAAGCATCTCCGCTCAGATCGAGAGCGGGCTGGTATGTACTAACACCGTGGAAGGTCTGCCGGTGAATCACCGAAGGGCCGAGTTTCGCTACCGCTTCCTGATGAAAGCGTGTGCAATACCCTACGTGTGACGCAAATCCATAGCCGGGGTATTGCAGGTCGTACTCTATCATCCACCTATCGCGCGTCACCTTTGCCAGTATAGACGCGGCAGCGATGGAGACCGAAAGGCTATCACCTTTGACAATGGCCGATTGGGGGCAGCTTAGATGGGGGACCGTATGTCGCCCGTCTATTAAAACATAGTCAGGGTGGGGCCGCAATACTTTTACCGCCAGCCCCATCGCCTTTAGCGAAGCGTTATGAATGTTTATACGGTCTATCTCGTCAGGCTCGACGCGGGCGATTGAGAAGGCGACAGCCCGCTCGATTATCTCGGCGGCGAGCCGCTCGCGCCGCTGCCTCGTGAGCCGTTTCGAGTCGTCTATGCCTTCGGGCAGATCGGAGAGATTGAGTATTACCGCCGCCGCGACGACGGGGCCGGCCAGCGCGCCTCGCCCTACCTCGTCCGCTCCGGCTATCACCCTCGAACCCGAGGCAAGAAGTCGCTCTTCAATTATGGCGTCGCAAGTCACTGTAGGTACTCGATTCCCGGAAGATCAAACGCAGAATAACCACGGAGGACACCGCAGGGCCACAGAGGTATATTGTTCCTCTGTGGCCCTGCGGTGTCCTCCGTGGTTCATATTCTCTGTCAAATCCGATTATTCGATCATGCCGACTGTGGGGCTT
>DASTET010000625.1:0-2223 GCA_035709445.1 Blastocatellia bacterium
AGCCTGCGGCGTCCTATGTGGTGAATTGACTATGTGCGGGGCTGGCTCCCAATCTCACGAGCGTTATAGCCTCGCCTGTGTCTCACGGCTATGTCGTCCCGCCCGTTTACGCGAACCCGAATGGAACGGTAACCACCGTTCGAAAGCGGGTTGGTGGGGTAGTAGCTGACGACATAAACGTGTCGCAGCTCTTCAGCGATCCGGTTTGCGAGGCGGCTTATATCGCTCACCTGGTTCGCGTCATAGACGGGTCCGCCGCCCGCCGTCGCTACATCCTCCATGAAATCGCCTTGCCGCCGCCGGCCTGATCTCGATTGCGCGCTTGCCGCCGCATTCGATGTGAGCGGGCTCGATTGCCCATTAATATCTGTGAGGGTGAACGGCCCTCTTCGCCGTCGCGGCCAGGGCCAGGGAAAGGGAAACGGTATCTGAGGCACGGGATATCTCGGCCAGGGATTGACCCTGATGTTGCCTCCGCCGTCGCTCGGATACCTGAGCCCGTAGACGAGCACTTCCGATTCCGTCACCGAGTCTATGGCGTCATGATAGCTGGCGTCGCCGCTCGTAGTGTCTTCGCCGTCCGAAAAAAGGATGAGGGCTTTTCGGCCTTCAATTGTTTCGAGCTTTCTCTGAACGGAATAGAAAACGGCATCATACACGCTCGTTCCCGATCCGGTAGATGTGCTCTGTATGGCATTCTCAAGTAACCTTCTGTTGTTCGTGAAGTCGGTGAGAAAATTGACTCTCCGGTCGAAGGCCACGACCATGATCCTGTCCTGCGGTCTGAGCTGGCGGACAAACTCGATTGCAGCCCGGTGTATCTCGTCGACATACCCTGCGACGCTTGGGCTCATATCGAGCAGAAGGACGACATTGAACGGCACTTCCTCGCTTCCAAAGAAGGCTATCTCCTGCTGAACCCCGTCTTCATAGAGAGTGAAATCTCTCTGGCTCAATCGCGGCACGTATCGCCCGGCCCTGTCGGAGACGAGAAGCGGTAGGTTTACAAGTGTCGCGTCGAGCTTGATTGCTTCGTTGTCTCCCGGTTGTTGAATCTGGCCTTCCTGCTGGCTGCGCGAGTCGCCTCCGTCTTGAGGGTATCTGGAGTCACGCGGCGCGCTTTGGCGGGATTCCGACGGCCTGCGAAGCACGGGCGCCTGCTTGCCCGATCGGTCCTGGACGGGGTCATCGGGATCGATATCCTGTGGCGGAACGTCCGCCGGTTCGCGTTCCCTCCGGCTTTGATTGTTGGGTGGCTGGCTTGACGGCTGTCGATCACTGCTCCCTCGTCCCGGCTGCGTGCCGGGATTGTTTGAAGGCTGAGTTTGAGACTGTCGCGTTGCGGTTGCGGGTGCGCTCGAACCATTCTGACCATCAGTAGAAAGCGGCGGTCGGTCAAATGGCGGAGGGGTCCGTCGCGTTTGAGCGGAGGTTTCTGCTCCCCGGCTCGCAGGCGCGGCAGCGGGACGGTCGGCCTGACCGGAGCCCGGTCTGGAATCAACAGGGGGCGTCTTTGTCGGGTTGGAATCTTCCTCGGATTCGGTAGCCTCTTGATCTTGCATGTCGGAACGGGCAGGCGTCCGGGTGCTCTTAGCTGCCTGGCCCGATTTGGGGTTAACAGCGGGCTGACCGTTCTTTCCGCGACGCGGGCGCGAATTGCTCCCGGTCTGGCCTACCGCAGCCTGGCCGGGATGGTCAAATACTGGCGGTAGCAGCGAGATGGCCATCACAGCTACCAGCACACAAGCAAGCGGTGACTTTAAGATCGTGGGGCTCATTTCCGGAACTCCATTCGGCGGATTCAAGCGGCGAAGGCCGCTCGCTCGACTGAGCATTTGAGCGATCTGGAGACCTGCACAGACAAGCCCACCCCATCCTGCTCTTTGCCTCAGACTTATGATGAGCTAAATGGCGGTTTCCGTGGCCTAATAGGAGAAAAAAGTTTCTGGTCCCAAAAACCGGTCTGCTCGATTGAGACTTGCAAAGCTTCTCGCTGAACTGTAAAACATCTTCTTAGCCCGGTGCAGGGGTATTATACTATGAATGGAATCATGAAAGAGCTACAAAATAGGGAGGAGCTTGAACAGGTGCTGGAATCCTCAAAGGAGAGGCCGGTCCTTCTCTTTAAGCACAGCCTGACCTGCCCCATCAGCGCGCGGGCTTACAGAGAGTTCACCGCTTATCTTGAAAACGCTAATCCGGCGGTAAGTTACCACCTGATCG
>DASTET010000626.1:0-6351 GCA_035709445.1 Blastocatellia bacterium
GACCTGCGCGTGCTGTCGACGAAGAATGAAAGCCCCGCGCGGGCGTGCAAGCCGTTCAGCGCCAACCGCGACGGGTTCGTATTGTCGGAAGGAGCGGGCATAGTCGTGCTCGAAGAGATGGGGCTTGCGCTTGAGCGCGGCGCGCATGTCTATGCGGAGATCGCCGGTTACGGCGCGACCTCCGACGCCGCCCATATCACTTTCCCCGACCCGGAAGGCGAGGCGCACGCGATGAAGCGCGCGCTCAAGGATTCGTTCACGGAGGCAGACGAGATCGATTACGTAAACGCGCACGGGACGGCGACAAAGCTCAACGATGCTTCGGAGACCGAAGCTTTGAAGATGGTATTCGGCAGCCGCGCATATGAGGTCCCCGTCAGCTCTATAAAGTCCATGCTTGGACACTCGATGGGCGCGTCAGGGGCTATCGAGTTCATAGCGACGGTGCTCGCAATTGAGCGCAACATGATTCCTCCGACTATCAATTATGAGGAGCGCGATCCGCAATGCGATCTCGACTATGTTACGGGAGGCGCGCGGGCAGCGAAGCTGAGAGTCGCCGTCTCGAATTCGTTTGGCTTCGGCGGGAACAATGCGGTCCTCGTCGCGCGAAGATACGAAGTATAGCCACTGTCTATTTAAGGAAACTTGAAAATGACTAGAGAAGCGGCTGAGTCGATAGAGGATGTTGTAAAAAATATCATCATTGCCGAGCTGCGCGTCGACCGAAGTCAGCTCGGCCCGGCGACACACCTCATGAAAGACCTCGGCGCGGACTCGCTGGACGCGCTCAACATCGCCTTGCGCCTCGAAGAGGCATTCAAGATCAAGATACCCGATGACGCTATACCCAGGTTCCTGACCGTGGGCGACATCGTGCAGGGAGTGAGCGAGCACCTGGCCTCCAAAACATAAGACAGGAAAGGACAGGATTAACAGGATTAACAAGACTTCTCCTGCAAAGCCTATGGCCGGAGCGCGAGCAGCGCTTGCGGCGCTTACCGTCGCGGCGGCGGCAGCGGTCTTTTTTCTGCCGCGAATCTCGCAGGACGCCGCCTATCACGACTTCGCCGATCAAAAAACTCTGCTCTCGATTCCCAACTGCCTCAACGTGGTCTCCAACCTCCCGTTTGCAGTCGTAGGCATAATGGGGCTCGTCTTCCTGTTCGGTCGCAACGGGTCTTCCTTTATAAGCCGGAAAGAGAGATGGCCGTTCGTAGTCTTCTTTCTCGGCGTTGCGCTGACGAGCGCAGGGTCGTCCTACTACCATCTCGCCCCGAGCAACGAGCGGCTTGTCTGGGACCGGCTCCCGATGACGCTGGGGTTTATGTCGGTCTTTGCAGCCGTTATCGAAGAGCGGGTAAGCCCGAAGCTCGGGCGATGGCTGCTCGCTCCGCTGTTAATGCTGGGGCTTGCGAGCGTCCTCTACTGGCACGTGACGGAGAGCGCGGGAGCAGGCGACCTGAGGCTTTACGCGATAGTCCAGTTTTATCCGCTGCTCGCGATCCCTTTGATGCTGGCGCTCTTTCCGCCGCTCTACACAAGGGGCGCGGACCTCGTCGGGGCGCTTGCGGTATATGGTCTTGCGAAGCTCCTTGAGCTGATGGACCGGGCGATCTTCTCTGCCGGAGAGATCATAAGCGGCCATTCATTAAAACACCTGGCCGCTGCCGCCGCAGCCTTTTTGATCCTGCGCGCGTTGAAACGGCGAGAGCCGATTTCGAGCCCGGCCGGTAACGCACGGGCAGTCGCGGCAGGCCGCAAGTCGTGATTGGAGAGGCCGATAAATCCTGTCTTATACCTGCTTGCCCCTGCCTCAAGCATAGACTATCATCCTGATGCTCTGACCCGACACTGCGCGATTCCAGGAGCAGTATGTCAACAAAGGATGAACGGTACGATTCCACTCAGATCGTCGGAGCAGCCGCCACCTCCTCCGATTCGACGGCGGACGCAAGCGGCGCGCTGCAACCGGGCGAGCTGCTCAAGGACCGCTACCTGATCGAAAAAGAGATAGGCCGGGGCGGCGTCGGCGTCGTCTATCTTGCGCGCGACCGCCAGCTTCACTCGCGACCGGTGGTAATCAAGCTGCTGCTTGAAGTCACGAGCCGGAGCGCGTACTTCAAGAAAAAATTCCAGCAGGAGATCGAGGCGCTCGCCCTGATAGATCATCCCGGCATAGTCGGCGCGCTCGATACGGGCGAGACCGAGGACGGCAGGCCCTACTTCGTCATGCAGTTTATCGAGGGCTGTGACCTGCGCTCGGTCATCGATCCGCGAGGCATGGAGCTTGAGCGCGCGGCGCATATAGTCCAGCAGATAGGCCAGGCGCTCAGCGCCGCTCATAACAAGGGCATACTCCATCGCGACCTCAAACCCGAAAATATAAGGCTCCAGCCGCTCGCCGAAGGAGAAGAGCAGGTCAAGCTGATCGATTTCGGCATCGCCTCGGTCCGCGATTCAAAAGTAACGCTTAGCGACCACACAACGGAAGTAGCGGGCACGCTCGCTTACATGGCCCCGGAGCAGTTTGTAGGCAAGCCGTCGCCCTCAAGCGACATCTACGCGATGGGGGTGATCGCTTATGAGATGGTGACGGGCCGCATACCCTTTAACACTACATCGGCGGTCCAGCAGTACGAGATGCAGCGAGAGGGCGCGCGCGTGAAACCGAAAGACCTGCGCCCCGACCTGCCCGCGTCTGCCGAGAGAGCCATCCTCAAAGCGATGGCTTTCAACCCGAAGGACCGGTACGCAACGGCGAGAGAGTTCGGAGAGACGCTTGCTCGCGCGCTCGACCAGTCGCCGTCCGCCGCGCCGACCGGGCGGATCAGCGCTCGAACCCAGACGATTCGAGCCCCGGGTAATCGCTCTTATCTGATTGCGATCCTGGCGGTGGCGGCGCTTGCGGCCGTAGTCACAGGCTACAGCCTGTGGCCGGGCGGAGGCGACGGGCCGCCGGGCGCTCCCGTAGCGGAACGCGCGCTCAATTATTCGGTGACCGTATTGCGCGATGAGGAGACGTTTCAGGAGCCTTCACGCCCGTCCTCCGAGATCGTGTTCAAGAAAGGCGACCGCATACGGCTCAATGTGAGCGCCCCGCAATCGGGCTATCTCTACATACTCAACCAGGGGCCTTTTCTGACCGACGGCGGGCCTACATACATCGTGCTATTTCCGCACGCGGGCCCGGCGTTTGTCGCCGAAGACCAGGAGGTCCGCGTTCCCGAATCGAGCCGCGAATGGCTTTTGATCGACCAGGCGGAGCGATCGGAAAAGATATGGATCGTCTGGTCGGAGGCGGCCGTCCCTGAGCTTGAAGCGGTCAAGTCGCTGGCCAACCCTATGGACCGGGGGCTGATATCGGATGCCGGGCAGATAAAGGCGGTCCAGGATTTTCTGTCCGGGCACACGTCATCGAAGCCTTCCGAGCAAAAAGATGAAGTAAAGGACCAGATAAACCTGAAGGTGAAAGAGCGTGTGCTCGTTCACCTGCTAAAAATGGAGCCCCGATGAAGATCAGAGTTTTCAGGATTCCTTTAATGGCGCTTTCGATCACGCTGGCAATCGGAGCGTTCGCCGTTGCAACCGGCGATCAGCGAGAGAACGAGCCTCCCGTGCAACGCAGGCCGCCAGCGAGGCCCAGGCCGCCCGCCAGATCAGCACCGCAACCCGCGCCCGCCGTGGTGCGCTCGTACATAGACGCAGCCGATACGATTATCGAGACCTCTATCGCGACGGGCCAATTCAGAAGGCTTGTGACCGCTATAGAGTTTGCCGAGATGGCCGGGACGCTCAAAGGCGACGGGCCTTTTACCATCTTCGCCCCGAGCGACGAAGCGTTCGCAAAGATGCCCAAAGAACATACGGACGCGCTCTTTGCCGACCGGGAGAAGATGAGATCGTTTCTCAACTCTCTCATCGTTCGCGGCAAAGTCATGGCCGCAAATCGGGCAAAGGCGTCGAAGCCCGTTAATGATTTTCCCGAAATGTTTACCTTTTCGGCTGCAAGTGTTGCAGGCCTCGCGCCGACAAGGGCCGTGAGCGGTAAGATGCTGGCGATAGGGTCTCAGGGCGGCGTATTCACGCTCGGCGGGGCAAAGCTCACGAGGACAGATATTCTCTGCTCGAACGGAATAATTCACGTAGTCGAGTCGGTCGCCTTGCCCTGATCTGAAGCTCCCGATGAAGAGAGCAGAGAAGAGAGAGTCGTCCGCTGCCCATTCGACTTCGTGCCGAGCAGAGGCCGCTGCTTTCTGGCTTATAGTATCGCTGCTTGTAGCGGTCCCGCTCATTTTCAGCACTTCGCTTCACAGGGTATTCTCTCTCCCCAAATTTGCGGCGCTGATTTCGGGAGCAGCGGCGCTCACGCCCCTGCTTGTCCTCGCTGCGTTTGATAAGAGAGAAGGCGACCGTCCGGCGTTTTCTTATCTCACGTCGAAGCACGTGCTTCTTGTCTGCCTGTATATGATCGCGGTCTCGATCTCCACCCTTTTTGGCGTAGCCCCCGTCGCGTCGCTCGTAGGAAGCTCTTACAACAAAATGGGGCTGATCACGCAGCTCTGTTTCTTCCTATGCTTTGCGGGTCTGATCATCACCGTCGGGGGAAGCCTTGCACGGCTTCAAGCGGCGCTGTGGGGTATGGCCCTGACCGGTCTGGTTGTAGCGTCTTACGCTTACTTACAATTCTTCGGGCGCGACCCTTTCATCCCGGCGAGCCTTTACACGTTTGATTCTGCCGTGGGGCCTGTCGTTCGAGTATGCAGCACGCTCGGCCATTCGAACTACCTGGGCAATTTCCTGCTCTACACCACGCCGCTCAGCGCGGGGCTGGCGCTTGCGGCGCGCGGGACGGCTCGCCGCCTCGGATTTATAGCTGCTGTCGTTTCTGTGATGGCCCTGGCTTTCAGTGGGACAAGGGGCGCGTGGGTCGGGCTTGCGGCTGGCGCGCTCGCGTTCGTCGTATTGATGATCGAAGGGAGCAAGAAAGGCCTTTTCGAATTGTCGCGCCGCAAGGTGCTCATCCGGGCGGGGGCGGCCTTTGCCGCCATTTTAATTGCGGTCTGGCTGATCGCTTTAAACCCTGCGTCGCGCAATATTGCCCTGCGCGCGCGCTCATTCATTACCGAAGGGTTCACGGGTGCGGGCCGCACCCTCTTGTGGCGCGATTCCGTCCGGATGGTGCCCGCGTTTGCGCTGAGCGGATGCGGGCCGGAAGGGTTCCGCAAAGCCTTTCTCGCATATAAATCGAGAGAGCTCGCCCGGTACTCGCCACAGATCAATAACGAAAGCTCGCACAACTCTTATCTGGATGCGGCCATCTCTTACGGTTTGCCGGGGGTCATCTGCTATGTCGCCATTATAGGCTCGTCGTTCGCGCTCATGTTGAACGCGCGCCGCCGGACGAACAACCCGAGGTTGCGGGTCCTCATCACTGGGCTCCTCTCTTCGCTCCTCGGCGTGACGGTCCACAACTTTTTCATCTTCGATCAGATCCCGACCGGGCTTTACTTCTTCGCGCTCGCTTCGCTCGCCGCGATCACAAAGAACGTGGTCGATTGCGCAGAGGAGCGAGCAGGCAGTAAAAGCGGCATTAAAACATGGCCGCGTCTTTATGCATCGGTCCGGCTGAAGCATGCGTCAGTTGTGCTTTGCGCTGTGATGGCTTTGGGATCCGCCTGGTATGCGGTCTCGCTGGTCCGGGCCGATTCTGCGATCAACAGAGCATTCGAGGCCGCCGCAAACGGAAACCTTGAGCAGGTGGTCTTTCATGGCAGGCGCGCTACGGGCGGCCCGGACCCCTCGGGCGATTATGATTTCTTTCTGGCCCGTGCGCTCACACTTTGCGCCGAGCGTTTAAAGATGTCAGGTGGCGCGAGGGATGACGCTATCAGGCTGGCAATCACGCATGCGGAAGCTTCGGTCGCGCGCTCGCTCACGCCCGATTCGAATCATCTGCTGCTTGCCTATCTCGGGTTGATGTCGGGCGACGAGGGGAGATTGCGCGCGCACGCGTCAGAGGCCATAAAATGGGACCCTAATTTCTCGAACGCGAGATGGCTGATGGCCGAAGCCTATTTTGCCGGGGGCGACCGCGACCGGGCCGCTTCGGAGGCCGCTGCCGCTGTTGATCTCAACCCATCTTCGCGCGAGGCCCGATCCGTTCTAAAGCGTGTGCGCGCCGATAGGGGTGACCGCAAGCAGAGGGTTGAACAGTTGATGGCGCGGGCAAAGCTGCTTGAAAACGAGGGCAGGACGAAAAAGGCGCAAAGAGTCATGCTGCGAGCGATGCGAATACAGAAAGCCGCAGGAGCGCGGCGATAAAAGAGCGCCGCCGATTCAGCCGCCGCG
>DASTET010000627.1:0-3421 GCA_035709445.1 Blastocatellia bacterium
GAGAAACTGGTCGTCTCCACGAGCTTCCCTTCGCGAGACTCCATCTTCTGACCGGCAGCCGAAGGCAGTATGTTTGCGAGCTTGCCTTCCAGACGGGTCTCGGTCGAGCCGCCGATAACGCGATGGCCGGATATATCATAAACGACTCGCGTTCGTCCGCCGCCTGCGGCCACGACGTTGACGTTCAGCTTCCCTTTGCTCGTCGAGAGCATGGAAGCCCCGCTCTGAGTGAGCTTGACCTCTCCTTCGATATTAGCCGTGTCTTTATCGACTGCGAGCAGCCTGTACTCGGTCGTCGAGTTTTTAGCGATCTCCGACAGCCGGTCCGTATAGACCGGCCCCTGGCCGCTCACCTTCCAGGTCTGTCCTGCGGCCCTCTCTTCGGAGGGGAACCACCTCACGAGAGAGAAGACGATTTCGGCCAGCCCAAGCTCGGAGGCGGGCTCAGGTATAGTGCACTTCAAAAGATGGCCCGATGAGTTGAAGCTGAACTCTATCTTTTTTCCGACGAGCGCGGCTGCATTTGAATCGGCTTCCACCCCGTTTACGCTTGCGCGGGAGGATACCTCTTCTATTATGGCTTCTTGAGAGACCTCGCCCTGCTCGCCGACTTCGAGCGTGCGCAGAAGGATTGTGGCGGTCACCTCTCTGCGCAGGCTGCTCGAAAGCCCGCTCTCGCCGCCCGGCTCGACCGAGGTGGCGACCGTTGCGTTTATCAGATAGCGGTCCTGCTGGCCAGGCTTGAAATCGGGCCGCAGCCGGAACGGGCCGTCGCCGGCAACGGCGACGAACGACGTTGAAAGGATGAGAATCAGACTTGAAAGAACCTTTGCCCTGGTAACCATTTTCTCCCTCTCGATCAGGATTCTTCTTATGATACGGGCTGCTGCTGTTCGAACTCGCCCATAGCGCGGAACTTGTCATAGCGCCGGGCGACACGCTCGCTGTCGCTCAGGTTACGAATGGCCTGAAGCGCGTCGGCGAGATAGGCTTCGAGGATGTTACCCATTTCGCGGTGGTCTGCGTGCGCCCCGCCTCGCGGCTCAGGCACGATCTGGTCTATCAGCCCGAACTCGAGCAGGTCGGGCGCGGTAAGTCGCAGCGCGCGCGCGGCCTGTTCGGCATAAGACTGGTCGCGCCATAAAATAGAGGCGCACCCTTCGGGCGAGATCACCGAGTAGATGGCGTTTTCAAGCATAAGGACGCTGTCGCCGAGCCCGATGGCGAGCGCGCCGCCCGACCCTCCTTCGCCCGTGACGGTCACGATTACGGGGACGCGGAGCTTCGCCATCTCGCGCAGGTTGTATGCGATGGCTTCGGCCTGCCCGCGCTCTTCCGCATCGATTCCGGGATAAGCGCCGGGCGTGACTATAAAGGTGAAGATGGGGCGGGCAAACTTCTCGCCGAGCTTCATGACGCGCAGCGCCTTGCGATAGCCTTCAGGTTTGGGCATGCCGAAATTGCGCTCTTTGCGCTGCCTGGTGTCACGCCCTTTTTGATGACCTACCACCATGCAGGGCTCGCCCTGAAACCGGGCGAACCCGGCCACTATCGCCGGGTCGTCGCCGAACCGGCGGTCGCCGTGTATTTCGGTGAAGTCCGTAAAGATAAGTCCGATGTAATCGAGCGTGTAGGGCCGATCCGGATGGCGGGCGAGCTTGACCCGGTCCCACGCCGAAAGCTTTTGCGGGTCCGCCGTGAGATTGGCCGAGTCAGACCCCTGAAGCCGGCGGTGAATCTCATCCATAGAATCATCGACTGAAGGCTCCTCGCCTGAGGGGAGCTTCACCATCTTTTCAGCCATAGCTCGCTATTGTATAGCAAAGAAGCCAGAATTCAGAAGCCAGAGTTCAGAAGCTTTGGCTGAATATACCGTCCGCAGGCTTCGCTCTTTTGTGAGGACCTGAATATATCATCCTACCTTCTGGCTTCTGAATTCTGGCTTCTGGCTTCTTTCTTGACACTGCACACGGCCCCTGTTACATTGCGCCGAGATTCACACCAGGCAAAAATCAGGAGGTCCGTTCTTATGGCGACGTTCAATGGTATAGAAGTTCCTGCCCAGGGTCAAAAGATTACGGTCGAGGGGACCCGGCTCAATGTGCCCGACAATCCCATCATCCCCTATATCGAGGGCGACGGGACGGGGCGCGATATATGGCGCGCGAGCCAGCGCGTCTTCGATGCGGCGGTCGAAAAATCCTACGGTGGCAGCCGCCGCGTGGTCTGGTACGAGATATTTGCGGGCGAGAAAGCATTCAACCAGTTCGGCGAATGGCTCACGGACGATTCGGTCAAGGCGATAGCCGAGTTCGTAGTGGCGATCAAAGGGCCGCTCACGACCCCTGTCGGCGGGGGCATCCGCAGCCTCAATGTCACCCTGCGTCAGGTGCTGGACCTCTATGCTTGCGTGCGGCCTGTCCGCTATTTTGGCGGGGTGCCATCCCCGGTCAAACACCCTGAACGTCTCGACGTCGTCATATACCGCGAAAACACCGAAGATGTCTATGCGGGGATCGAGTTCGTCTCTGCAAGCGAGCGCGCTTCTGAGATCATATCCATGCTCAACGACAAATTCGGCTACAGCGTGCGCACAGACAGCGGGATAGGGATCAAGCCGATATCGCCCACGGGGACAAAACGGCTCGTGCGCCGCGCCATCAGGTACGCGCTCGATATTCATCGCCCGTCTGTGACGCTCGTCCATAAAGGCAACATCATGAAATTTACAGAGGGGGCGTTTCGCGATTGGGGCTACGAGCTTGCCAAAGAAGAATTCCGCAGCCAGATCGTAACTGAGCGCGAGACCTGGATACTCGAAAACCGCGAGAAGAAGCCCTCGATCACAAGCGAAGAGAACGCGCGCGCTATCGAGCCGGGCTTCGATCAGATGTCCGAAAAACAGCGCGCCGCCGCCGTGAGCGAAGTCGACGAGACTATGGCAGCTATTTGGGACACGCACGGCAACGTCGAGTGGAAAAAGAAGCTGCTCATCAAAGACCGGATAGCCGATTCTATGTTCCAGCAGATACTCACCCGCCCCGACGAGTATTCGGTCGTCGCCACCCCGAACCTGAACGGCGATTACCTGTCGGACGCATGCGCCGCGCAGGTGGGCGGACTCGGCATGGCTCCGGGAGCCAATATCGGCGACCGGGCGGCTGTCTTCGAAGCCACACACGGCACGGCGCCCAAGTACGCCGACAAGGACGTTATCAATCCCTCGTCCGTCATCCTTTCGGGCGTGATGATGTTCGAACACATGGGATGGCGCGAGGCCGGCCAGAAGATCATCGATGCGCTGACGAAGACGATTCAACAAAAGCGCGTGACCTACGACCTCGAAAGACAGATGGAAGGGGCGACAAAGCTCAAGACCAGCGAGTTCGCTTCGGCCATTATCGAGAACATGTAATGGCTC
>DASTET010000628.1:0-4204 GCA_035709445.1 Blastocatellia bacterium
GCCGAAAGCGGGACAGCGAGCAAAAGGGAGATGCCTGCAAAACTCTCCTCCGAGTGAAGGTCTGCGCCGTGTACGGCGGGTATAAAGATCGCCGCAAGCAACGCAGCCAGAAGGCTGAAAGCGAAACCGGCGACAAAAGGCGCTGATGGTTGAAGCGCGTACAGGAGAGTCCCCGTCATAGGTCCGGCAGCCCACCCCAGGCCAACCGACAGGGCGTAATAGCTCATGCGTCTGGCACGTTCGTAGGGCTCGCTGAGCTGGCTGATCATGGTCTCGGTCGCGACCGAGATCGCCGCAGCGCCTACACCCTCAACTGCGCGCACAATAAAAAAGAGCGCGATGTCCTCTATGAAAGCGAAGAGCAGTATGGATACGCCATAAACGATAAGGCCGGAGATGAGTACAGGCTTCGGGCCTATGCGGTCGGTCGTCTTGCCGATGGGGAAAGAGGCGAGCGTGAAGGCCGCAAACATGGTAGTCCCGACCAGCCCTACGATGAAAGAGTCTGCCCCGTGATCCTTCAAGACGAGCGCGATCAGCGGGGCGACGAGCCCGACGCCCAGATAGCTCACGGCGACGCTGGTATAAATGGCCCAGAACGCTTTAGCCCGCGACAATCTCCCTCCCCTGAGTAAGTCTAGCGAGTCTAGCGAGTCGCGCGTCTGGCGAGTCGCTTTAATGACAGACATCGCTTGAACCTGATAATGCAAAATAATCAGCACCGTCAAGGGCGGGACTCGCTAGACTCTCGACTCGCCAGACTCGCCAGACTTTGAATTATTGGAACAAGCGATTCTATATAGCCTGAGAGCGGGGCGTCTCGCTCAAGAGCAGGTACGCGCTCTCTCACACGCGAGAAGACTTCAGCAAGCCGGGGGCCGGGCTTGAGCGGCTTTAAGAACTCTAGCCCCTGGGCTGCGCACATCAGCTCGATAGCCAGTATCATCTCGACGTTCTTAACCACCTGGGCGAACTTCAGCGCGCTTGTCATCCCCATGCTGACATGGTCTTCCTTATTTGCCGATGTAGGCAGGTTCGTGACCGACGCCGGGTGAGCGAGCACGTTGTTTTCAGCAATCAGCGAGACGGCTGCGACCTGCGCGATCATCATCCCGGAGTTGGTGCCGGGGTCAGGGGTCAGGAATGCCGGCAGCCCCGAAAGGTCGGGGTTTACGAGTCGCTCGACCCGCCTTTCTGATATCGTGCCCAGGTCGGCTATTGCAACCGCAGCATAATCGAGCGCGAGCGCAACCGGCTCGCCGTGAAAATTCCCTCCCGAAAGCACCTCCCTCGAATCGGCGAAGATCAATGGGTTGTCGGTCGCGCTGTTGATCTCTATCTCAAGAATGCGCCGCGCGTGCAACAGCGCATCGCGGACCGCGCCATGAACCTGCGGCATGCAGCGAAGCGCGTAGGCATCCTGCACGCGAGGATCGACTGCGTGATCGCGATGCGATTCGCGTATCTCGCTCCCCTCGATCAGCTCGCGAAGCCGTCGCGCACTCTTCATCTGTCCAGGATGCGGGCGCACGGCTTGAATCCTGTAGTCGAAGGCGACGGGCGTCCCCTTGAGCGCTTCGAGCGACATGGCCCCGGTCACGTCCGCCGCTTCAGTCAGCCGTTCCGCCGCAAGAAGCGCGAGCCCGCCGACGGCGGTCATCGCCTGGGTCCCGTTTAGCAGCGCGATCCCCTCTTTCGCTTCGAGCGTTAGAGGTGTGAGGCCCGCTTGCTTTAATGCCTCGCCTCCCGGCATACGAGCGCCGCGATAGAGGGCTTCGCCTTCGCCTATGACTACGAGCGCGAGATGCGCGAGCGGGGCAAGGTCGCCCGACGCGCCGACCGAGCCCCTGGAAGGGATCACCGGATGCACTCCACGGTTAAGCATTTCGAGGAGCGTTTCGATGACCGCAGGGCGGCACCCTGAATACCCTTTCGCGAGCACGTTCGCCCTCTGCAAAAGCATGGCGCGGACGGCTCGCTCCGGCAGCGGCTCGCCCACCCCGCAAGCATGCGAGCGGACCAGATTCACTTGAAGCTCGCGCAGCTTCTCTGCGGGAATGGTCACATCCGACAGCTTGCCGAAGCCCGTGTTTATCCCGTAAACGACTTCGCCGCTCCCGACTATCTCTTCGACGAAGCTCCGGGCACGAATAACGCGGTCTCGTGCGGCCTCGGCAAGCTGCGCTCGTTCGCCATCGGCAACGGCGTCGGTCTGTTCAAGCGAAAGCGATGATCCATCGATCTCAATCATATATCTCACAACTGCTTGCTCTGCATGACAAGCTGCCAGTTTAGCGTCCGGCGCAACAGAGCTATCTCCGATCCGGAAGTATCTTGAAAGAGGCGGTCGAGCTGATCGAGCGCCGAAAGCAGAAGCTGCGGCGCGAACTGGCGAGCATGCGTTATTACTTGCGAATAGTAGCGCAACACAAGGCGACCCCGCCCGTCCTTATGAAACTCCCGGACCTCGTCGTCTCCCATTGTGATTATCTCTGAATTGACCGGTATCACGGCGGGAGGCATGCCCTGATGAGAGACGTTTTCGCCGTCTATCCATCCGACCAGAAGGAGCCCCAGCAGCACGCCTTGCTCATCGACCAGGTCAGGGCTGAAGACCGCATTCATTGGCGGAGAGCCAGAGAGCCGGGGGCCGAGCCGGTCGTATTCGGGATTGATCAACTGCGAGTTGTAGATCAGCCCGATCGCGCTCGAAGGCTCCGCAACGACGCGCACGAACTGACCGAACCGATAATGCTCGGGGCCGGGCGGCTCAGCCGAATCGAGCCGGTCCAGCACCCGCCCTATATAATCCACATGTGAATTCGATTTTACGATCTTCGCTATCTTCATGACCGGCGGAAAGCTCTCTTCACTCTCTTCTGTGCGCCTTGCTTATAGCCTTTCGAGCGACGTGCAATTCCAGCTGTTCGCGCGCGGCGAACTCCTGAAATATCGCATAGAACATCTGGCGGTCGCGCGAGGTAATCACCGCCGTCGCGTCAGCCGCCTCGATAGGATAAGGATACCCGTTGCCCACGATGACCTCCGCGCGCACCGTATCGACCACATAATCCAAAAGCCCGCGCTCATACACCCACAGCGGCACGTCGAGCCGCGACGGCGGCACGTCGGCAGCGGTCTTCAGGTAAAGAAATCCTATCTGGTGCTGCCACCGCTCGCCGTACTGGGCGAGTATTCCTCGCCTCTCGCATCGAAAGACCGGCGTCCTGTCGCCCCAACTGAGAAGCGGAGAAAAGAGCGCGCTGTCGTGAAGTCGCGGCGCGTCTTCAAGGTCGAGCGCCGCCTGAAGCATATTGACTATGTCGCGCGAAAAGCTCCTGTCGATATAACCGACGACAGGTATCCCGCAGGCGCGCGAGCTGTCGAGCAGCGAGACTATCTCTGCTATGTAAAAGCTGCGAAACTCTTCCGGCAGCAACTCGGCGAACGAGATGACGAGGAGGCTGTCGAAAAAGACTACCGGCGGCGACTGAGGGTCGAACCCGGTTGCGGCTGTGGCAGTCATGTAGTTTCTGATCGCATCGATCTCCATGCCGTAGCGCCGCCGGTGGACGACCTGCTCGGAGAAGTCTGTATCTCCTCCGGTGCGGACCATCACCTCAGCAGGTGTGAGGATTTCGATCCGCGCATCTTTAATATAAGCCCCGTGTGTCGTGTGCCGGTTCTCGAACCACCCGACCTGGACCGCCGCTACGGGGACTGAATAGTCTTTGGTAGGTATGATCTGGCTGCCGTCTGCTGCAAACGTAGTCCGTCCAAGCAGCGTCTCGTATGCCCACGCGCGCGACTCTTCGTGATTGCTCCAATCCTTGCCAAACCGAATCGCGAAAGAGCCCGCCTCAAAAAACTCATCTGTAGGGACGGCCCCGGGCGAAGCCGTTGCCTGAAGCCGCTCGATCAGCTCATCCCTGTCGATGGAAAGAGACTCCCGAAGAGCGCGGTCATAGATGGCGTGCTGGTGACGCAGGTCGCTCCCAAATTGCGCGAACTCGCCTCTGCGGCTCTCAAGCGCGGCAAATATCTTCTCTCGATAAATCATCTCAGCCAGTCCATATTAGTCTAGCGAGTCAAAAACAGTCTAGCGAGTCGCGCGTCTGGCGAGTCTAGCGAGTCGCTTTGAAGACAGACATCGCATAAATCAGGTGGTGCAAAGTAATCAGCACCTTCAGGAGCAGGACTCGCC
>DASTET010000629.1:0-6983 GCA_035709445.1 Blastocatellia bacterium
GGTACTGAAAGGAATAGGATATGGAAACTATGACTAAAGAAACAGAAGAAGCGCCCGGCACCCCCGGACTTTTCCGCAATTACATAAGTCTCATCGGAGCGGCGCTGGCCCTCGTGAGCCTCGCCAGCATAATCTTTCTCTTTCTGATCGAGATGTTCGGGGGGCACGGAAATCCTTATCTGGGCATAATCACCTATCTGATCGTGCCCGCCTTTTTGATACTGGGGCTGGTGCTGATCCCGGTCGGGATGCTGATCGAGCGACGACGCCGGCGCAAGCTCGACCCTTCCGAGATAGCCGCGTACCCCGCCATAGACCTGAACGATCCGCGACATCGCCGCCGGTTCGCCTTCTTCGTCACGAGCACGCTTATCCTCATACTGATGAGCGGGGTCGGAAGCTACCGCGCCTATGAGTATTCGGATTCGGTCGCTTTTTGCGGCGAGCTTTGCCACTCTGTGATGAAGCCGGAGATGATAGCTTACCAGGCGTCGCCGCACGCGCGCGTCAAATGCGTCGATTGTCACGTCGGGCCTGGCGCGGGCTGGTACGTTCGCTCGAAGCTTTCGGGGGCCTATCAGGTTTATGCCACCCTTTTGGAGAAATACCCCAAACCTATACCGACGCCGGTCGCCAACCTGCGCCCCGCGCAGGAGACCTGCGAGCAGTGCCACTGGCCCGAAAAGTTCTTCGGCGCGCAGCTCAAGATATTCAATCATTACGGCTACGACGAGCAGAACACGCTGCGCCAGATACGCATGCTTATAAACACGGGCGGCGGAAGCCCGACGACGGGCATGGTCGAAGGCATCCACTGGCACATGAACATCGCAAACGAGATCACCTACATCGCCTCGGACAACCAGCGCCAGGTGATCCCCTGGGTCCGTATGAAGAGCCGCGACGGCCAGATCGAAGAGTTCTTCGCCGAGGGCGCGGAGATGAGCGCCGAAGATATAGAGCGGGCCACGAAGCGGCGCATGGACTGCGTCGATTGTCATAACCGCCCGACACATATCTATGTCCCGCCGGACCGCGCCGTGAACGAATCGCTCGTCGCCGGGAAGCTCGACCCGTCGCTTCCCTTTCTGAAAGCGCAGGCGGTCGAGGCGCTCTCGCAGCCTTACACCTCGACCGATGAGGCGCTGCGCTCAATAGCGTCGAGCATAGACAGCTTCTACAGGGATAATCACCCGGAGGCTTATTCGAGCAAGGGCGAGTCGATCAAATCGGCAATAGCCGAGGTCCAGAGGATATTTCAGACATACTTCTTCCCCGAGATGAAGGTCGACTGGCAGACCCATCCTGATAATGCCGGGCATTATTATTCGCAGGGCTGCTTCCGGTGTCACGACGGAAAACACGTCAGCAAATCGGGCAAGGTCATACGCGCCGATTGCAACATATGCCATACGGTCCTCGACCAGAGCGAGGGCGGGACGCCGATCACCATAACGGGCGGCTCGTTCCAGCACCCCATCGATATGGGCGATATGACGGGGATGAACTGCACCGACTGCCACTCGGGAAAGGGGAACCAGTAAAGAACAAAAAAGGAACCACAGATGAACACGGATGAACACGGATACTTTATCGGTGTTTATCTGTGTTCATCTGTGGTTTCATTCCTGATGGGTAAAATCACGCCGGTTGTAGCGACATTTTCCGCAAAATAGAGCCGCCGGGACGGCCACCGCCCGTTTTCCGGCCCTTTTTTCGAGGAATGCATATTGCCTCTGCAATAAAAGAGGCAAAGCTATGACGACGAATAACTCCCTGGAAGTAAGCATAGGCGGCGAGCGCGTGAATATCTCGCCCGCAATACTCGATAAATACAACCAGCCGGGGCCGCGTTATACGAGCTACCCGACCGCGCCCGAATGGAACGACCTGTTCGGCCCCGCCGACTACCGCGAAGCAATAGAGAGCGCGAACAACCGGACCGACACGGCGCCGCTTTCGCTTTACGTGCATCTTCCCTTCTGCCAGTCGCTGTGCCTTTACTGCGGCTGCAACGTGGTCATAAGCAAGAATCGCGAGGTGGCCAATCCTTACCTCGACCGCCTCTTCCGGGAGGTGGAATGGATGAGCGCCGCGCTCGCGCCGGGCCGGAAGGTCGAGCAGATTCACTGGGGCGGGGGCACGCCCACTTATATTTCCGCCGGGCAGATCAAGGAGCTTTTCGATCTTCTGGCGAAGAGGTTCGCTTTCTCCGAAGACGCCGAGATCGGCATCGAGATCGACCCGCGAGCGACCACGCGCGAGCAGTGCCGGGTGCTGCGCAGCCTTGGCTTCAACCGAATAAGCCTCGGCATCCAGGATTTCGATCCGCTCGTTCAAAAGACGGTCCACCGCATACAGCCTTTTGAGATGACCAAGGGGCTGTTCGACCATTGCCGCGAGCTTGGGTTCAACAGCATAAACATAGACCTGATCTACGGGCTGCCGCACCAGACGGCCGAAAGCTTCGCCGACACGGTCGATAAGATCATCCTGATGAGGCCCGACCGGATTGCAGTCTTCAGCTACGCGCACGTGCCGTGGATGAAGAAGCAGCAGGGCAGCTTCGCGCGCCACCTGCCCGTCGGGTTCGAGAAGTTCCGCATATTTCATCGTGCTATAGAGAAGCTCACCGAAGCCGGTTACCGCTATATAGGGATGGACCATTTCGCCTGGCCCGACGACGAGCTATGCCGCGCGCAGGACGACCGCACTCTGCACCGCAACTTTCAGGGCTACACCACGAAGGCCGGGTGCGATCTTTTCGGGTTTGGCGTAAGCTCTATAAGCGGGCTTTCCGATGTCTATGCCCAGAACTGGCGCGATCTGATTGACTATTATCAGGCCATAGACGAGGGCCGCTGGCCCACGATGCGCGGCGTGCGGGTGACCGGGGAAGACCGGCTCCGTCGCTCGGTCATCAACCGCATACTCTGTCACGCGGTTGTCCTGAAGTCCGAGGTGGAGCGCGATTTCGGGATAGAGTTCGACCGCCATTTCGCGCCGGAGCTTGAGCAGCTCAAGCCGATGGAGCGGGACGGGCTCGTAAGGCTCGACGTCGACCGCATCGAAGTAGCAGGGCTCGGACGCATATTCATTCGCAATGTGGCCATGACGTTTGACGCTTATCTCAAAGACGCCGGGTCGCAAAAGAGACAGGTCTTCTCAAAGACGCTATAGCAACAGGCACAGGGGAAAAAGCTATGACAGATCCATTTCACATTCTCAAACACGAGCACCGAATAATCGAGCGTGGGTTGCGCGCGCTGGACGGGATATGTCTGAGGCTGGAGTGGGGCGAGACGCTCGCGCCGGAGACGCTTGCGCAACTGGCCGACTTCACAGGCAACTTTATAGACCGCTATCATCACGGCAAAGAAGAGACCTATCTCTTTCCCGCGCTCGAACGAGAAGGGTTCGAGCGCGAGAGCGGGCCGCTCGGAGTGATAGAACGCGAGCACGAGATAGAGAACGGCCTGACGCGCGAGCTTGTCCGCGCGATTGAGGCTTATAGTGAGGGCAATACCGAGGCGAGCCGCCGCTTTGTCGAAGCCGCCCGCAGCTATATAAATCATCTGGTCGGGCACATGCAGAAAGAAGAGAGCGTGCTCTTTCGCATCGCGGGCGAGTTGATGGATGAGCCGGACCTGGAATCGCTCATGAGCCATTTCAACAATCCCGGCGTCGAGCTTAGAGAGATCGACATAGACCGCTATGACCGTATCTCAAGAGAGCTTGAGAAGAAATATTCAGTCTGAAAAAGAATTGGACAGGATTGAAAAGATTAACCGTAACGAGATGAACACCCTCGTTATCCCTGTGAATCCTGTCTGTCGGGGAATGTATGTCGTTTCATAAGAGGTTGAGGCTGCCGAGAGAGCACGGGGCGTGGGCCATGCTTTACGTCCCCTTTGTGGCGGGCGCGCTTGTAGGCGGAAGCTTTTCACTACGCATCGTGCTCCTCTTTTTCGCAATAACGTTCTTCTTCATAGCGCGGGAATCGCTTCTCGCCTGGTGGCGCGGTCGTCGTCAGGCGAGGCCCCCTGAAGGATCGGGGCGAACGGCGCTGATATATCTCGCGCTTGCCGCGCTCTCGGGCGCGCCGCTCGTCCTTGTCTATAAGCTATACTGGCTCGCTGTGCCTGCAACGGTCGGGGTGATACTTCTCGCCATCAATGCCGAGCAGGCGGCGAGGCGGCAGGACCGAACGCTTTCGGGCGAGTTCATGGCCATAGGCGGGCTCACGCTCACGGCGGCAGCGGCCCTCTATACGGGCAGCGGGAGATGGGACATCACATCGCTCTGGCTGTGGGCGATGTGCGCCCTCTATTTTGCAAGCAGCGTCTTTTACGTCAAGCTGCGGGTATATACGATGAGCCCTCGCAAAGAGGAGGCGCGGCGGCATATGTGGTGGGCTTCGGCAGGCTATCACCTGTTCCTGCTCGCGGGGCTTGCTGCGTTTGCGGCGACCGGCAGCCTGAGCCTCTTTGCGCTCGTAGCATTCACGCCGGTGCTTGGCCGCACGTTCTGGTCTCTGTTCAAACCGGCCCGCCAGATCAATCTCAAACGAATAGGAGTGCTAGAGATAATCTATTCGGTCGTCTTCCTGGTCTTCATCACGCTGTCGTTCCGATTCTGAGAAGACAATCGAATGCTCCTGGCTTCCGGTCTCTGACTTCTGTATCCTGCATAAATCAAAACGAGAGGAGACTGACGCATGAGCTCTCGACGCGCGACCGCGTACGCGCAGGCGGTTGGAATGGGGGCGGTGGCGGGGATGCGAACTATGTCCGCGCCCGCGCTTTTGAGCCATCACCTGTCAACAGAAGCAGCCGAAGACGGGCTTGAAAACAATCCGCTAGCTTCGCCTAAGACAGCGGCGGTCTTTCGGGTACTTGCCGCAGGAGAGATAATTGCCGACAAGCTCCCGTTCATGCCTGCCCGCACTTCGCCGCCTTCGCTTATGGCGCGAATTGGGTCGGGCGCGCTTGTCGGGGCTACCGTCTTCGCCGCAAAAAAGGAGCCCCCCGCGCTCGGCGCAGTCATAGGAGCGGCAGCGGCGGTCGCCTCCGCATTCGCAATGCTCTATCTGAGACGCAATGCAGGCCGAAAGCTCAACCTGCCCGATCCGGTCGTCGCCCTGGCCGAAGACGCCATAGCGATAGGCGGCGGGCTGAGCGTGCTCAAATCCTGATAGCGGCAGCATTATTCAACCGCAGAGGACGCCGCAGGAACGCAGAAGAGTATTTCTTTATCCTCTGCGGTTAATCCGAGATAGGCTCGTACATAACATCGGTCCGCAGGATATACTTCCGCCCGGCTGTGATTGTTCTCCCGGCGTGCCATAACTCGTGGCCGAAGGCGAGCCCCTTTCCTGCCTGCGGCGCAATCGTTTTCCCGGATTCATAAAAGTACGTCTCGCCGCCCTCGTAATCGTCGTTGAGATAGATCATCAGCGTAAGAAGGCTGCGCTCGCCGTTCGCCCGCCTGTAATAACCATCCCTGTGCGCTCCGAAGCTCTGGCCCGCTTCATAACGATAGAACCTGAGCCGCTCGTTCAACCCGACGACGGCCCGCCCCTCTACATCAGCGGGCACAAACCTTGAGACCCGCCGCCACAGGGCGACAGCGAGCGGCTCATCGTCTATTGAAGACCGACTGTTGTCACGCCCGCCGCGAACCGTAAACCCGCAAGGCCCGTCGAGCGATCTCTGTATGGGCGCCGGGGCGTAGCCTGCGCTCTCGCTCATCTCTATCAATGCGCGGCATTCTTCCGCCGAGAGAGCGCCCGGAAAAGTGAAGATCAGGGCTGGCCACGTCATCAGGCGAGAGTATAATGGAACCGGATTAAAACGAAAACGAGGCGGCCTTGAGTCGAAATTCTGAAGATTGCTATATCGATATATGGAAGGAAAAGAACTTTGAAGGCGATCACCTGCGCCTTGAAGGGCCTGCCGAGTTCCCGACCCTGACGTTAAGCTCCGAGTACTGGGGAGACCATATAAGCAGCCTGAGAGTCGGCCCGACGGCATTCGTGCTCGCCTACAAGGACAAGAACTTTAAAGATAGAATGGTCAGCTTCGGCCCGTGCCAGGAGGTCGCCGATCTGAGCCATTACAAGCTCGACGACGGGATCGATTCTATCAAGATAATCGACTCGCTCAAGATACTCTATCGCCCGCCAGCTACAGCGTCCGAAGACGAGCGCGCCGAAATCCAGAATTCGGAAAAGGGCGAGCGCAAACGCCGGGGGAAGAAGAAGCGTTAATAGCGCCGTGCTTGTCTATGTTAAATTATTTCAACCACAGAGGACACAGAGGATATTGTTTTTCCTCTGTGTACCTCTGTGGTAAACCGTCCGTCGCATCAGATAAACTTGCTGCCGGTTTTCTCAGCATATCTTTTTCATTCGTCTCGGTGTTGTGGGATCGGGCTGTTCTCTTGTCTGGCCCGCCGTTTGAGCAGACAGGCCTCCCGTGTATTTGCGCATAGGCTGTGTGATTCTCCCGGTCTTCGGACCTGCAAGCCCGTTTGCGATCAGATGTATTCTAGTTATCTCGATCATAGCTACTTCCTCCTGTTTATCATTCCGGCTGTCCGGCTCGTACGTCACTTCAATTATTAATGCGTACTGAGCCGACAAAAGCGGCAACTCGCGGCTGATCGGAACTAAGACTTGTAATCGAGCGGATAATCAAATATCCTTGCCTCCTCGAAATTGCTTTTGGGATAAATGTCCTGGCCCGACTATCGTGCTAAACGCCCTTTTATTTGCCCCCGAAGGCGGTGAGGCACATTAACAATTACCGATCAAATATGAGATTCACTGCTAATGGTGCTTGAAAATAGGTGGATGTTATGAAGAACTTGAACCTGCGTAAGCTCTCGCAGGCAGCCCTGTGCATTATCTGCCTGGCCGTTTTTTGCTCGCCCGCTGTTATCGTTCCTTCAACCGGCGCTCAGGTGAATCCTCAAGAATTTGA
>DASTET010000630.1:0-2402 GCA_035709445.1 Blastocatellia bacterium
GGGAGTGTGAGCAGATCAGCGGCTGAATTGTTTCTCAACTTTGTCCTTTCCTTTCCGACTTTCGCCGGTCGAATTGCAGACGGCAAGCCTGTGACCGGGCGGTCTTCGATAAGGGAGCCGATCAGGCTGGAGCCCTTCTGATCCGGTCCCGGTAAAATGAGGCTCTGCTTTTTTATGCTGATTCTTTGGACGCTTATATACAAACTCCGGCCCCTGTAGGCCCGTCGTGCTCGAACTCGGCTACCGTCGCTCTCTCGGCGACCTTTTAATTATCATTTTGCAAATTGGACTACGGATCGCCATTGATACAGGGAAAGATTTGATTTCAATCATCGTGGCCAAGATAGTTGTATTCACCTGAAGGGGGCGATCTCCCTGAGGAATCCTGACAGTCGCAGGCAGCCAGCAGCCCGAGGTCTGTCTGTGTTTGAGTTCTGTTGCCGTTCGGGCTCTGGGCTTTGCGTACGGCAAAATATGCTATCCGAGTCCGAGCCTGGGGATGCCCATAAACGGCACCTCATCTGTCTCAGCTCGAAAGATATCGCTGAACTCCGCTACAAGGTGTTTCCTGGTCTCGGTCTCAAGGTATTCCTTCTCAATCAGGTCCATGCTGATTTCTCGGCTGAGCTCACACATCAGCTCAATCCGGTGATGGATCCTTTGGTCCAGCTCCCTGATCCTCTCTCGCATTAAATCGTACTGGTTTGTAAATCCTTGTGTGTCTGCCATCTTCACTCCTTTTCTTCAACGTACTGTTGGGATCGGCTCTTATGGTGTTTCAAGCCTACCCCTCTCATGGACAGACCACATTTCAAGAATTGCGCATTACATTTGTTTTGCCCATACACTTTTAAATGGTTCTCTCCTTCTCTGTGCGAAACCGCTCTGATCAGGGGCAGGAGGCAAAGTGCGACTGGTGGCCGAGATCGAATGCCAGGTGGCGGCGAGCCGTCACACCATCGGGGAATATCGGGAGCCTTTTGCCGTCCACCTTGTATGGTATCGGGTCTGCCGGCATCATTTTGCCCCTGACCGTCACTATCTTGAGGATCGTGGCGCCGCAGCCGTTGCACGTGGTGGTGATTCTATCGCCTGGGCGATTCATATGGCCTTCCTCGTCTCCTGACCTCGGACAGGATCAGCTCTGCTGCGTGAAGCTTTCCGGTGACAGGGGTTGTTCTCAACCGGTTTATGATCCTGCGCAGTAGGAACATGCGGCGGATCCGTTTTCGAATGGCTTTGAAATATCTCTTATCCGAGGGATAGTGTTCGCGGCGAATCTTTGCGCAGCGATCAACTTCGCGCGCCAGCTGCCGCTTAAAGGTTGCGATAAGTCTTCGACCGATCTCCTGACTCATTGTGGTGGGGCCTCCGTGTTGGTTTGCTGCCGTGGTCTCTGGCGGCTTTCTCTCGCTCTTGCCAGAGATAATGGGCTTGCCTTGCCTTTGCCTCGGGAGAACAGAGTGGCTGTTCGCCCAGACCGAAAAAGTTGGCAATTCGTCTGATCAGCGATCTCATCTCAACTGGTCCCTGTAAGACGCTCGAGCGCCCCGCTCGCCCAGGCCAGCAGTTCCCTGGCGATCGCAGCGAAGCGTAGCGCCTGCTTGTCCTCATCAGAAGCGCCAACACTCGTCCGGGCTGCCGCCTGCTGTGCGCGGCTGATTCGCCCCTGTAGCTCCTCGATGGACGAAGCGAAGAAACTAAGGGAGCTTATTCGGCCCGAGCCATGCTTGGCCTTTATCACGGCCATCAGCCGAATCAGCGCCGCGGAAGAAAACCCGGATGCTGCCAATAACTTCATCGCCGGTGAATCGCGCTCATTCGGTTGATTGCCTGTAAGCCTGTTATAGGCAGCCCAGATATCGACCTCTCTGAAAGCTCCCGTATCTGTGTTGTCGAGGGTCAATCTGCCACTGACCTGACCTATGACTACACTGTCCTTCCCTAAACTAGACTGACCATGACTGACCTGCTCCGGAATGATTCCGGACTCATTCGCGAATGATTCGCGAGCCGCTCCGGAATGATTCGCGAATGGCAGCACGGGTGTTTTGGTCTCGATCTGGGAGAGCGGGATCGGGGGCGGCGGCAGTTCGGAGGGTGAAGGGTGGGAAGGCTTCTGGTCTTTGTTCCACTCGACCTCCCAGCCGAATCGCTGGCCGTCGCGCTCGTAGAGCATCACATATCCTGCTCGGGCGACAGCCTGGAGGTCCGCCTCAACGTCATCAAGCGTCAGGTCGTCATACGGGAAGACCTGTGCCCGTATCAGCGCTGGATTGGCGCGGAAGCGGCCTTCGTCGTCGCTCATTGTAGTCAAGCCCAGTTTCATAAGGCGTTGTCGATGGGAGAGGGCGCCGAACGGTTCTTCGGCCCAAACGGTGGGATTGATCATCCGTCGTCTT
>DASTET010000631.1:0-4192 GCA_035709445.1 Blastocatellia bacterium
TTAATGAAAAGATAGACGTGCTGGCGAAAGAGATTCACGAGCGCAAGCAGGCTGAAGAGGCGTTGCAGCAGTCCAACAGGCGTATAGCGAACATACTCGACAGCATCACCGATGGCTTCACCGCGCTCGACCGCCAGTGGCGGCTCACCTATATCAACCGCCAGGCGGAAGAGTTTTTTCTGAAACTGCAAGAGAGGCCGGGAGACCTGGTGGGCAAAAACATCTGGGATGAGTTTCCCGACCTGGTCGGCTCGAAGCTCTACGATGAGTATCATCGCGCCCTTTCAACCCAGACGCCCGTGAGCTTCGAGATAATCTACCCAAAGCTGGGCATATGGCACGAGGTGCATGCATACCCGTCAGCAGACGGGCTTTCGGTATACTCACACGACATCACGAGCAGGAAAGAGGCAGAAGCCAACCTCCAGAACCAGCAAAAATGGCTCGAAGCTGTGCTCAATCTTATGCCCGCGCCGATGCTGCTTATCGAGCCGGGGACGGCGCGCGTGACTTTTGCAAACCGCGCTGCCGACGTGATGGCCGGGGGAGACTTTCCTAAGGGGAAGTCCGCAGAAGAGTATCACACCGTCTATTATTGCACCGATTCGGAAGGCAAGCGGATACCCGACCACCAGATGCCCGGAGTCAGGGTCGCGCGTGGTGAGCGGCTCGACAGCTTTCAGATGGACTGGCATACGCCCGCCGGACAGATCTCTCTGCTCCTTTTTGCCGATGTGCTCCCGGCGATGTACGGCCATCCGGCGACCGCCGTGGTCCTGTTTCAGGATATATCGAACATCAAGAAGATCACGGCGGAGCTGAAGCAGAACAGTCGCCTCAAAGATGAGTTCCTGGCCACGGTCTCGCACGAGCTTCGCACGCCTCTAAACGCGATACTCGGATGGGCGCGTATGCTGAGGACGGGCAGGCTCGACGAGGAGAACAGGTCTCGCGCGGTTGAGACCATCGAGCGCAACGCAAGGTTGCAGGCGCAGCTCATCGAAGACCTGCTCGATGTCTCTCGCATAATAACCGGCAAGCTCCGCCTTAACGCGCAGCCGGTGACGCTCGTCACGGTAGTCGAAGCGGCCATCGATTCGCTCAGGCCATCTATCGAAGCTAAAGGCTTGCGGCTGGAAGTGACCCTCGACCCGCGAGCCGGACCGGTCTCCGGCGACCCCGACCGTCTCCAACAGGTGCTCTGGAATATTCTGTCGAACGCCGTCAAGTTCACCCCCAAATCCGGGCGCATACAGGTCCGGCTTGAGCGGATCAACTCGCACACGGAGATCACCGTCAGCGATACGGGCAAAGGGATAACGCCGGAGTTTCTGCCGTTCGTCTTTGATCGGTTCTCGCAGGCGGACGGCTCGATGACGAGGTTGCAGGGAGGTCTTGGGCTCGGGCTCGCCATCGTGCGCCACCTCGTAGAGCTACACGGCGGCTCGGTTCACGCATACAGCCCCGGCGAAGGGCTCGGCGCGACCTTCACGGTCAGGCTCCCGCTCATGATCGTTCAGGACTCGGAGCGGTTCCCGCGCGAAGCGGCGCAGCGCAGACACCCGACCGCCGGGCATGATGTCTCCTTCGAATGCTCGGCCATGCTCGACGGGCTGAAGGTGCTTGTAGTCGAAGACGAGCCGGATGCGCGCGAGCTGCTCGTCGCCGTGTTAGGACAGTGCGGGGCGGTTGTTACTGCGGTCGCTTCTGCCGCCGAGGGGCTCGCTTATATCGAAGAGTCAAAACCGGATGTGATCGTGAGCGATATAGAGATGCCCGGCGAAGACGGATACTCGTTCATACGCAAGGTGAGAAGCCTGGAATCCAGGTCGGGAGGAAGGACTCTCGCCGCTGCGCTCACCGCTTACGCGCGGGTTGAAGACCGGCTTCGCGCCCTGTCAGCCGGGTTCGATACGCACGTCGCAAAGCCCGTCGAGCCAGCAGAGATTGTGGCCGTAGTGGCAAGCCTCGCCGGGCGCAGGATAAACCACCCCTGATCCAGCTCGCGCGTCGTGGCTGCCGCTTCAGAAATGGAAACCGGGCGCGAGTTGAAAGCCCCTCCACTCGTCGCCCGGTCACTTTGAAATCAACCGAAGCGGGTCCGGTCGATTTCAAATTCGCCCCCCAGCAGGCAGGCGAATTTGATCGCTATTAATATGGGTTGTTAGCGCCAGGGCCACCCGCGCCCGTTGTTCCCCCGGCGGTACCCTTCGTCATAACCACGGCGGTAACCTTCGCGGAACGCCTGCTGATAGGCGCTGCGGTCACCATACTCCGAGCGGTACCCTACGAGAGCGTTTCTGTACTCGCTCGAATCATCGTAGTCATAGTTGCGCCGGCGGGCACGGTCCTGATTGCCATGCTCTAACCCTTCGCGGTATCCGTTCTGCTGCGCTATGCGATAGACTTCGCTGCGATCATAACGGTCATAGCGCCCGTCTCTGTCGTTCCACCTGCCGTCGCGCCGGCCCCTGTCGTACCAACCTAGATTCTCGGCGAGAATGTCCTGGTCGTAGACGTTCCTCATCGAATCGTTGAGCACGCGCTCAAAATCGCTCCGGCTGTAGCGGCTCCTGCGGTTAGACTGCGACTCTTTAAAGCCCAGCTCGTAACCGGCGCGGTAGCGCTTGCGGTATTCATCGCGGAAGTGCATACCGCTTATCCAGCCAAGAGAGTCATTGCGATAGTTCTCTGTGTCATTGTAATCGATCCGGGAGCCATAATTTCTGGCCACCCTGCCGTCGATATAGCCTCGCAGATAGCCGAAAATAAGCCCGGCCTGTTCGGTGCGATTCTCGTCCCACGGACCGCGTCCCCCCTGATTGTATCTGTAATCCCGGTTCTGAGCCTGAGCGGGCGCGCTCGCGACAAATCCTGCCCCGAGCAGAAAAACAAACATAAGGGCAACATTCAGCGTTCTCTTTCTAGCCTCTTTCCAGTTCATCTTCATCCTCCCTCTACCATCAGCAGAGTTTTAATTAACTTCTGACGACTGGTATGACTACAATTGCCGTGCCAAAGGTGGCCTGCGGATAAGAAGGGAGGTAATTCTTGTTTAAAGACGACTTAAAGAATAGCCTTCGAGCAGGCGCTCGCGCGCTGTATCGTTTCGAATACCAATTGCGAATCAGAACAAACGTTTTGGTATAGGGCAGGGGGCAGGGGTCGGGGGGCAGGGCTTTATTGTCAATAGCTCGTTGAATGCTGAGCTATTAATCATCGACACAGTGATAATCAAGCAGCAAGCCCTGCCCCCTGCCCCCTACTCTATTATTGCGAGAACCTGATTGACGATGACCGTAGCGCCTTCGGTCACCCGTATCTCTGCGACGCGGCCCGAACGTGGTGATTTGATCTCGTTTTGCATCTTCATCGCCTCGACGACCACCACGCCCTGACCGGCGGCCACTTCGTCGCCTGCTGAGAGCAGCACGCGCACGACCTTGCCCGGCATAGGGGCTACGAGTTGTTGCTGTCCCTCAAGGCCATGATCTATGGCGCCTCGCCTGTGCTTGCGGTCGATAATCCTCGTATCGAATATGCGGTCGCGGAGCCTCACCTTAAAAGAGCCCGTCTCGGAAGACGAGACTCGCGCCTCATAGACTTTGTCGCCGTCGAGTATGAGATAGACACCTTCCTCCGGGCGAAGCACCTTCACTTCATACGGGCGGTCATCGACGGTCGCCCGGACCTCTCCGTCTCGCTCGTCCAGCTCGATTACAATCTGGCGGCCTTCGATCTCTGCCTCGTATTTCATAACCCCCTCTGCCTCACGCGGGAGTAGAGCTTCCAGCGGCTTTCACTGGCTTGAGGAGCTTGAGGGCTCTGGCGTGCTGCTATCGCCTTTGCGTGCAGGACGGCAGCAATAGCGCTGATGTCTCTGATGGGCGTGTCGCCGTCTTCACCTGCCGGACGGGTCGCTTCACTGCTCCGGCTCAGGAAGTCGTCTATGAATCCCGTGTCGAAGTCCCCGCTTTGAAACTGCGGGTTGTGAACAACGGCGCGAAAGAAGGGCAGCGTCGTTCGTATGCCTTCCACAGTGTATTCGTCAAGCGCGCGCGCAAGCCTCTTGATGGCCGCCTCGCGCGTCTCGGCCCACACGCAGAGCTTCGCAAGCAGCGGGTCATAATAAATAGGGACCTCCCACCCCTCGTAGCTTCCGCCGTCATAACGTATGCCCGGCCCCGACGGA
>DASTET010000632.1:0-11554 GCA_035709445.1 Blastocatellia bacterium
AGAATCTCAACTCGGATTTTGAGTCGGACCTTTTCAGGCGTTTTAATGTATCCGCCCCAGAGGACAATGCTAGCCTTAGCGTCCACGCCCTTCTGCCTTGCGTTTTTACCCCCCTTTTGTATCTTGATGATTTCATTCAGTTGCTTTATTTGAACCTCAGGATAGGACGCTGTGCTATTAGTTAGCTCTTCATATATCCCATCTGTAAGACCAAATTGTTGACCATCTTCCTCAAATTTAGTGACGAGAATAATGAACTTATCCGAAGGTAGATTCTGCCAACGCCACCATCCGTAAGAAGTCAGAACTACAATAAAAGGGAAAGCTATGATGGCGATTCCTATGTAAAGGCGACTTCTATCAGAGTAGGGCGATCGGGAAACCTCACGAATCAATCTGTTTCTTGAATCATATATGGAGGCTACTTTGCTTCGTTTGAAGTAGAGGCCAATAAGCACAAACCAGCTAAGAATCGCTGTTGCTAAAAAGAAATAACCCCAATTGCCTGTGGTTCCCTCCGATAGCTCTTTCACGGCTCCAAAGGCTGCCGCGGCGCTTACAAGAGAAAGGGCAATTTTGCTGATCAAGCCCTTGCCAGTTGACCAGAAGTCAAGCAATAAGGCTTTTAGATTACCCATTGAGCGGCCTCATGTGTGGATAGGCATGTAGATGGAATAAAATGGCCACTTTGATAGTGGCTCTAATTCTTCATTCTATTGGTGGCCAGGGACGGAATCGAACCGCCGACACGCGGATTTTCAGTCCGCTGCTCTACCATCTGAGCTACCTGGCCACTCATGCCGGGTGGGAACTGCCAGATCGAAAACCTGATCTTAAACAATCATTGACGGTGCTGTCAACTTTGCCCTGCTTCTCGCTATTCTTTCACTCGAACATATCTCTTATAGAAATATACCCAGCCGATAAATGCGATCCCGCTCAGCACGGCCACCGCCAGCGACATCAGATTGCCCTCTATAAAGTATAGGTAGAGGTTTACGCCGGCCATTAATGCGATCAATAACGAGAACTGTATAAATATCCTGAGCGCGCGCTTCTGCTCCTGTTTCATCCTCGATTTCTTCCCTTCTGTTGACAGCCGCTACGGCCAGTTTGTAGTATCACTCGCCCGTCATTAAACAAGCAAGGGGAGCCGTTTTTCATGACATTCTGGGAAGCTGTTTTACTGGGGATCGTCCAGGGCCTCACCGAATTCATTCCAATAAGCAGCACCGCTCACCTTACCATCACCGGAAAGTGGCTTGGCTTGATCCGCCAGGAGGCGCCTGAACAATGGACCGCATTTATAGCCGTTATCCAGATCGGGACTCTTATTGCTGTTTTCGCCTATTTCTGGGCAGATATTCTCGCGATCATTCGGGGATTCACAATCACCAGCATCGCCTACCTGCGCAAACGACCTGTCGAAAAGACCGCAGCGGAGAATTCAAGACTCGGCTGGCTCGTAATCATAGGCTCTATCCCCATAGGGATAGTCGGCCTGGCTTTCAAAGACCTTATTGAAGGGGAGCTTACGAAAAACCTCTGGGTCATATCCTCAAGCCTGATCGGCCTTGCAGTGCTTCTGGTCGCTGCCGAGTTTATCGGAAGACAACACCGCGACATGCGCTCTCTCAAGATAAGCGATGCCGTCGTCGTTGGGATCGCTCAATGCTTTGCCTTGATCCCCGGGTCGTCAAGGTCGGGGACGACGATAACCGGAGGGTTGCTCGCGGGGCTTACGAGAGAGACCGCCGCGCGCTTCTCGTTTCTGCTCTCTATCCCGGCTATCGCAGCGAGCGGTCTTCTTGAGCTTCCCAAGGCGCTAGGGTCGGTCGAGATAGGCTGGACCAGTCTTGCTACGGCTACGGTAGTCTCAGCCATAACAGGCTATCTCTCGATAGCATTTCTCTTGAGGTTTCTTAAAACACACACGACGTTCGTCTTCGCCGGGTACAGGGTCTTGCTGGGGCTGCTGATCATATTCCTGATTGTGTCAGGGAGGATAAGCGCAAATTGAGGGCGAATTTATCTGCCGGGCCGGGATCGAAGCCTGGCGAGCAAGGCCATCAACCGCTCAAAAAACTTGCTTTTCGGGCGACCGACGTTTATGCGCTCGCCCGCGCGCTCAACCTGGCGGACTCGACCCAATATTCTGTGCAACGGCGCGGGGATATCGTTCTGCATCGAGGCATCTCCGCGTGTCAGTATGGAACGACCCGTTGCGGCTCGTTCGATTCGTACAACACGGTGTATGACTGCTGTGTCGAACCTGGTCTGGTAGAGGATTATGTCGCCCTGCTTTATAGGGGAATCCTTGACGGGCTCTATCGTTATTATGTCGCCGTCTTCGATGGCCGGGCGCATGCTGCCGCCGCTCATACGGATCTCAACCGGGATATTTTTGGAAAGTAGATTGCGAGCATGTTCCAGGAAATCAGGTGCCTCCAAGGTGACTTCTCGTCCCCGCTCCGCCTTTATACCATCATAGGCGCGCATCGTGATACCCCCTCATACCGCTACAGCCAGAAAGCTGCTTGCTTCTCGAACTCCCGGTCGCTGAAGACCAGCCCGAACAGCTATCGCCAATCATAACTCAACGGCGGAATGTCTTAAAGTATAAAACCGAAATCGCGCAAAAACTATGTCAACAAGTTCTACTCAAATGAGCCCGACGCTCCCTGATCTCAATTGGCGGTAAGCACCTTCGTCCTGCGAAAGACGCCGACCTTGCCGTCCGCTCCTATCAACCTCAGCTCGCTGCCATCCGAAGTGAGCGTGAAATTATGCTTCTTTTCGACCGGTCGAGGCTGAATCTTTCTCTTCCACATCTGAATTCTGAGCACGAGTTGTTTCCCGTCTTCGATTCGAAACTCCCCGGAATCGGAATGATCCACCTTCCCTCCAAGCCTCGAAACGCGCGCGTATGTGCCATCGGGTCTGAAGCTTATCTCGGTCGTGTTCTCTTTGCGGATTATCGTCACCTGGCCGTCGTGCTGGACTTCGCTGAGTATATACTCAGCCGAGAGTGTAGGGGGAGGCGCGGTCGCGCTGGCCGGAACCGGGGTCGCGGCAGGTGGTGCCGTGTTTGTGTTCGCCGCAGATGCGGTCGAGCCGGTATCGCCCTTTATTCTGGCATCCTGGTCTCCACACGCGGCAAATCCCAGCAGGCCGAAAATCATGAATGAGATCGATAGGTAGCGCTTTCTCCGCATGCTCGTACGATACAGGACAATTATTTATCAACGACACTAAAAGATTAATTCAACTCGAAACCTTGCGCAACATTGCGACCGCAATTTTACGCCTGAAGAGAGACAATCTATTTTTTCTCCACCTCGCGCTTCGATTTTGCGCGAGCGCGGATCTGCTCTACAGCCTTCCCGGCTGCGGTCCGAACATCGCTTGATTGGTCTTCATCGGCCAACAGTTCGAGCTTCTGTATTGCCTTCTCGTCTGCTATCTCGCCGAGCCCCATCGCAGCAAGCTGCCGGACCTCTTCATGCTGGTCCGATATCGCAGAGATCAGAGCATCGACCGATCGGCTTCCCCCTAAACGGGATAATGCGGCGACGGCACTCTTTCGGACCGAGACCGACCCGACTTTGAGCGCGCCAAGTATCACATCGATAGCCGAAGGATCGCCGATCTTGCCGAGCGCTATGATCGCTTCGCCGCGCGCCCCCGAAGTATCCGTCTTCACAAGATCGACGAGTGGGGCTACGGCCTCTTTCGATCCGATCTCGCCAAGCGCCTCGGCAGCCATCGAGCGTACCGAAGGCCGGGGATCTTTCAGGGCCGAGGATAGAGAGGGCAAAGCCACCGGGCCGAGCCTTCCAAGAGATGCCGCTGCCTGCCCGCGCAACGTGCTCGATTCGTCTCGCAGGAGATCGAGAAGAGGCGTGACTGCCCGCTTGCTGGAAGTCTCACCAAGAGCCCTCACGGCGGCAGAGCGGACAGACCCCGTTGAGTCAGCCAAAGCTTCTATCAATCGGTCGACCGCCTTCGAGGACCGAACCATTCCGAGGGCCTCAACCGCCGCTTCACGGACCGCAGGGGTTGACGATGTGGCAGCCTGCAATATCTCTTCTAAAGCAGGCTCTCCGATATAGGCGAGCGATTGGGCCGCGCGCCTGCGGACGGAGACCCGCTCATCTCTTAGTAGCGCGGCGACCGGTTTGATCGCGCGCGGGTCGCCTATCTGGCCAAGCGCCTGCGCTGCCGCGGCTCTTGCCTCTATTGAGATCGATCTGTCCTGCACTATCTCTAAAAGACTCTCGACGGCTGGAGGCCCTATGCGAACAAGCACACGCATGGCCCTGTCGCGCTCTGCTTCCCGCTCAGAGACGAGCAGGGTGGCGAGGTGTCGCGCCGACCTCCCCCCTGCCGCGATCAACGCTTCTGCCGAATAGAAGCGCACGACAGGGTCGCGATCATTTAATGCCGAGGAGAGCGGTTTGAGGATCTGATCGCCAGCCGTTTCGCCCGAGACCCTGGCAAGCACCTGCGCGGCCCTCGCCCTGACGCGCCAATCCTGAGCGGAAAGCGAAGAGACGAGCACCTGTGTCGCTCGCGGGTCCTGCATTCGCGCGAGCGATTCCGCCGCAGCCAGGCTGACTCGCGAGTCCCGGTCGTTGAGAAGAGCCGTCAAGGGGCCGAAGGCCCTCGCGCTCTTCAACGATCCTAACCCGATAGTTGCCTGTATGCGGACCTCCGCGCTTGCGTCGTTCAACGCAGCAATAAGCGGATCGATCACCGCATCGTCGCCGAGCCTGCTCAAAGTCCTGGCGGATTCGGCGCGGACCCTTGGGTCTGAATCCTTCAGGGCCGCGACCGCAACAGACAGGGCACGCAAATCGCCAAGTTTCGCAAGCGTGGAAAGCGTTGCCACGCGGACCTGCCAGTTCGGGCTTCGGATATCTTGCGAGAGCCGGTCAACCGAGATGCCGAGCGAGGCAAGCGACCCGATGGCGGCCTCGCGCACACGCCGGTCGCCATCTGCCGCCGCCGTAAACAGCGCATCCGAGGAATTATGATCGGCTATCTCTCCAAGTGAAGTGATCGCGGCGATCCTTACCTCAGGCTCTTTATCGGCTGTGGCTGCAATCAGCGCATCGACCGCGCGCCGGTCTCTCAGCCTCCCGAGCGATTGCGCCGCTTTTATCCTGACGGCTGAGTCCTCGGAACCCGTCAGGGCGGCGACCAGCGGAGGAACTGCCTCAAGGTCGCCCAGCAACCCCAGCCTTTCTGCGGACACGACCCTTTCGGCTGAGGGGCCGCTTTTGAGCCTGGCAATAAGGGCGCCGGTAGTCACATCGATAGCGGAGAGGGCTTTGAGCAGGTTGGCATTCGGCTTCTCCCCCTGTTCGTGACCGGAGAGCAATACTTCTGAAGCGACCGCTTTATCAAACGAGCCTATCGCGGCAACAACCGCCGCTACGACCTGAGGAGACTGCTCTTTCTTTAACAGATTCGAAAACGCGGTCAGTAACCGCCTCTCCCCTTCCCCTTTCAGCCTCGCTCTGTCTGATCTGGAGTAGGAGCCAACAGCAGCCGCGCGCACAACCGGGTTCCTGTCTTCGATCAAGAGCATGAGCGCCTCCAGACCGCTCTCACCCTCGAACCCTGCAATCGATTCGGCAATAAGAAGGCGGACTTTCAGAGACTGTTCTCCATTCTCTCTTTTTGCAAGCCCCATCATCGCGGGCAGCGCCCGAGAATCGCCGGATCGGACAAGCGTTTGAAGCGCGCGATAGCGAACGTCCCGATACTCGCTTTCAAGCGCCGACGCCACACGGTCGAGATATACCCTCTGACCGAGCAGGTAAAGCGCCGACGCATATTCCCAGTGCTTCTCGCCTGACTTCTTATCGGCTGCCAGCACCGGCTCTACGGAGTCTTTATCTCCTATCTCTCCAAGCGCAATGGCAGCCGCTCTCCTGACAGGCTCTTCTTCATCATCGAGCCTCTGCCGAATTCTATCCGAGACGAAAGACGCCTTTAACGCGCCGAGGGCGACGAGGGCGTTTCGACGGACTAAATCGTCTTCGTCATCAAGCGCGGCAGCGAGGGCGTTCAAGGATTCGGGCGATTTGAATTGTGCAAGAGCTGAAGCTGCTCTGGCGCGAGTATATGGGTCCGGCGATTTGAGGGCATGCAGAATATCTTCGTGCGGCGGGCCTTCGCCAAGCACGGCGAGGCTTTCGATGGCCGCGTTTCGGACAAACCAGCTCTCGTCCTTTAACAGAGGGACGACCGCGCCAGCAAGAGATCGGTCGCCGAGCCTTGATAAGGCCCTGACCGCTTCGCCCCTTATGTACCAGTTAGGGTCCTTGAGCGCCCCGAGGATTTCGGCCTGAGCGGATGCATCCTTCTTCTCGGAAAGCGATCTGATCTGCCGGGCCCGCGTAACGACAGGCCCGTGGCTTTCTACGCTTGAATCCTTTGTCTGGGACAGGACGGGCCGGACCGTTGCGTAAAGAAAGATGATCAAGGAAGAGAGTAGAATCTTTGCTGCCAGAGAATTGCTAGTCATCTGTTGACCCGGTTCGAAATCATCGTATCCATTCCTGAAATGTACGACCGTGAATTCTACAGCAATTCAACCTTGATTCGAAGCATTAGTAACTCTCCTCAAGAAAGCCTGAGTTCACCGTATCGGTGATGGTGCAACAGAGATGCCAGCCTGACACATTAGCAAAATAATTTGCATGAATTTACAACTTGAAGAGATAGAAGAGAACCGATTTGCGAAGGGAGATAATAGAGCGGGCGGCGGCGGGAATCAGTGATGCCTGCCAGCTTGGGCACTTGAGCAGGCATCACTCTTACTTGAGCATAGGTTATGCGGCGAGCTTGTGGCCTGACTGCTCCATCATCTGATGGAATATATCGAAGCTCGATACCGCTCGCTCGACTGCCGTCATAGCCTGCGGCACGTTCATCTTCAGAAACCTGATCAGATGCCCGACCTCCGTGGGGGTAAGGTCCTCAGGGCTGCGCCCCGGTATCCCCAGCGGAATCAGGTAGGCCCTCATATTGAGGTTTATCCGCCGCATCTCGGCTTCGAGCGCTCGTATAAAGGCTTCGCGATCGGTCATATTCATAGCGACGAGGCCGTCGCGAATAAGACTCTTCAGCTCGTTTGGATCGAGCGAACCTTCACTCGGACGCCCCATCTGGTTTCTCGACACCTGATTCTTAGCTGTCTGGTTTTTTGAATGTATATTCTTTGCCATTTCTTTCCACCCCTTGCTACATCTAATCTGTCAATCTCTACCCTGGCGCTTCATCCGGATTTCATCCCACTCAATGCTGCGCCTTTAATACCACCGTTAACGCAACCCTCACGCGTTTGTTTCAATAACTTCGACCTCAGCAGCCGACCTCAAACCTTTACATCAGCCGCCCCTCACCTCAATCTTGCAAGGTATTGGTGCAACTAATATGCCACCTGGTTGCCTATCCAATTCCTCGCCTCACCCTCGCGCAACCCGCATTATATTTCAATAACTGGGGCCGCACGACCGCGCCGACTGATCTTCTAAGTCTCGCTGATTCTGATACGTACCCCTGTCCTATTAGGATTCATCGCACGCCCCTCGAAAGGCGTGCAGATGACAGGATCGAGCGATACAGAAGACCGGTCTCACCACCTGCCCGTTCACCTCGCGCGCTTGAGGAGACGGTATTGGTGTCCCATAGCAGTGCAAACGAGACACATGTAAAAAATTGTCAACACAAGCAGCCTGACAGTTGCACGCGCTCGCAGAAGCAATCTGCTCTCCGGCTGCTGCGGTTATAGAACGCAGGATTGAAAACCTGCTTGCACGAAAACCAGTGGCGAGCCGCCAGTGGTTGTGTGCTATAATCGCCGATTGAAACCCCACCCCATTAGAAAGGATGCATTAACAACTAAAATGGCAGAAGAACGTTCCGGACGAAACCGAGCTATCGATCTTGCTATCGCTAATATCGAGAAGCAGTTCGGTAAAGGCTCAATCATGCGGCTTGGTGAGAGGAAGGTGGTAGATGTCCCTGCAATTCCCACATCCTGTCTGAGCCTCGATGCCGCCATCGGCGTGGGCGGCGTCCCGAGAGGTCGAATCGTAGAGATTTACGGCCCCGAATCGGGGGGCAAGACCACGCTCGCGCTCCATATAGTATCCGAAGCACAGCGGCAGGGTGGAGTCGCTGCATACATAGATGCCGAACACGCACTCGACGCGGGGTATGCGCAGAAGCTCGGAGTAGATATAGATAACCTCTTTATCTCGCAGCCCGATTCGGGCGAGCAGGCGCTTGAGATCGCCGAGGCGCTGGTCCGGTCCGGCGGCGTCGACGTGCTCGTAATCGATTCGGTGGCGGCGCTCGTCCCGCGCGCCGAGCTTGACGGCGATATGGGCGATTCGCTGCCCGGACTCCAGGCGCGCTTGATGTCTCAGGCGCTCAGAAAACTGACGGCGGTCGTCTCGCGCTCGAACACCTGTCTCATCTTCATCAACCAGATTCGCGAGAAGATCGGCGTGATGTTCGGCAACCCGGAAACTACGACCGGGGGCCGCGCCCTGAAGTTCTACTCTTCGCTGAGGCTTGAAATACGCAGGACAAGCTCTATTAAAGACGGCGACTCTGTGGTCGGAAACCGCACGAAGGTAAAGGTAGTCAAAAATAAGGTCGCGCCTCCGTTCAGGGAAGCCGAGTTCGACATTATGTACGGCGAGGGTATCTCTAAAGAAGGCGACCTGCTCGACCTCGCAGTCGCAAACAGGATCGTCGATAAAAGCGGCGCATGGTTCAGCTTTCAAGGCGAGCGGCTCGGTCAGGGGCGCGAAAACGTCAAAAACCTGATCAAGGCTACCCCTGATCTTGCAGCCAGGATCGAGTCCGAGGTTCGGAAGGCGCTCGGTGTCCCTGTGCCAGGCTCGGTTGAACCTGCTGAGCCTGACGCCTCCGCTCCTTCCCCGAGCTCTTCCAAAAGGGCCGCGCCTAAAGAGTAGGCTACTATAGTGAACTTTTCGATTCTTCCCGTTAGCCCGGCCTCTGTCGGGCTAACCCACCCTTCCTCGAAGCTATATCTTGTGTCGGAAAGTGGAGCACGCCCAACATTTGGGTTGACCTCGCCCTGGAGTTTTGCTAGTATCCGCCCGGATCGCCAGGATGCCCCCGTACACTTGAGGTAAGCCAATAATGGAATGTCAGGGTTGTGGGCATAACTATCCAAGCACTATTACACGCTGTACCAGATGCGGGCAATTGACGCCCAGACGAGCGCAGAACTCGTCCCGGTCTCGCCTGATAGAGTTTCCTCGCAGACCACAGACCTCACAAAGCAACACGGGCGCTAACGAGCCTGCCTGGAAGGCCGAATTGACCGAACGGGTTAAGGCCGTTAAGGCCAAGCGAAGCGGCGGAAAAGCGGTAGCCGATCAGTATGTCGAAGAAGTACCGGTTGAAGCTATAAGAGAAAGAGAGCCTGCCTCATCGGTCCGCGAGGTCGAATTCACTCAAACTGAGAATCCACGCTTCATCGAACCCGGCAGAACCCAGGTGGCAGCCGCGCGCATGTCCGCGGGTAGGACGACAGCCGCAAGTGAAAAAGAGTCGGCGTCGTCTCCTAAGACAGTTGCGAGGGCAAACGACCAGATCGTCGAAGCGGCGCTGCTGCGCGCCCGCCGCGCAAGTGAAAATGCCAGCCGGGCCGCCCTGCCCGTTGACTCTCATTCTCAAACGACACGGCCAAGGTCAAAACCGCCGCTCGTGCTCGATAAAGAGGCCACTGCAAAGGCGATTGAGCCTTGCGCAGAGGTGAAGCCGAAATCGGCATTAGACCTGAGCGCTGTCACGCAGATCGGCCCACAGACCGCTGTGGCAGCCGCCCCGCAAAAAGAGTCAGCTCCGGCAATCCCTGTGACGGCTGAGAAGATAGAGACGCGGTCAACTCAGACGCTGCTGAGTCTTGAGGCAGATGTAGCGGCCGACGTGCTGCCGATTGATGATATCGAGCCAAGGGACTATCTGGCAGCCGAGATCAAAAAGGTCGACCGCGAATTAAACGCGCAATTCGCCCACAACGAGAGCGCGCCGCTCGTTGCGCACGTGATCTTAAACGTCATCGATTTCATCATAATCAGCCTCAGCGCGGCCCCCTTTCTGGCCCTTCTTGTGATTTACAACGGCAGCTTCATCAGCCGCCCCACACAGGTCTCAAGCGTCGGTCTGATTCTGCTTGTAACCCTCTTCTATCTTGCCCTGACGCAGAGCCTATGCGGGAAGACATTCGGGATGATGGCCACCAACACCCGTGTAGTTGACGCTCAGACCTTTGAGACACCGTCGCCTTTGCGAGCGATGCTCAGGTCAGCCGGATACTTTCTGGCCGCCCTGCCCGCGCTTTTCGGGTTTATCTGCCTTCTATTCAATCGCAAACGCCGCGGCTGGCACGATTATATATCCGGCACGATGGTGGCCCGCGACTTCTAAACCTATTATCCTGTAAATCCTGTCCAACTAAACTAATATGGCATTATGGAGAATCTCTATTTAGCATCGGTGATAGAGGAGATCAGCCCCGTCGTCCGAGAAAGGGCCATATCCAGGGTCTTTATCGAGGGCTACGACCTGTTCATCGATCTGGGACTGTCTGATGAGAGGCTTCTGAAAGTATCTATTGACCCGGCAACACCCTGCCTCTTCCTGACAACTGAAGCGATAGCTCGAACAGGCGATTACAGGTCAGGCTCATACTTTCAATCGCTTCTTAGAAAGAATCTCGTCGGATCGAGGCTCATCGAAGTAGAGAAAGACCGGCTAGATAGAAAGGTACGGTTTGCGCTTGAAGGCTACGACGCGGCTGGCGACCGCAGGCAGCATTCGATCTTTATAGCACTGACCGGTCGCTCCTCAAATGTTTATCTGACCGATGAGGGCGGGCGGATCGAGTCGATGTGGTTAAAGCGGGGCGAGTTCGAGACCGGCGATGAGATCAGGCTTGATAATGCGAGGCTCGATCCCGCTTCACTACTCCATAACCTTGATGAATCCTTCAGCAAAGAAGATATCATCGAAAGATACTTTTCCTCAGGCTCGATATTCGGCCCGTTGATTCAAAGAGAGTACCTTGCCCGTTCGGCGGAAGGAAGCGCGGTTGCAGCACTGCGGTCGCTTGTCGAAGACATCTTTTCGAAGAAGCCCGTCCCGATCATCTATTCTCGCATCCCAGTCGATGAGATCGGGAGCCGTCCCTTGCAGATCAAAGAAGATCTTTTGTTGTCGCACTTCGAAATGAGGATTGGGACCGGGCTCACCCGTTACGAGTACTCGTCCTTTTCCGAGGCCGCGCAGCAGTTCTATGACCTCAAGGCCAGGGCTGCGCAGTTTCAGAGAGAGCTTACCTCCCTAACCCATTATTTGAAATCTGAGATAGGCAAGCGCGAAACCCTTCTCAAGGCGATAGCCGCAGACCGCGCCCGTCATGGGGACCCCGAGCGGCTTAAACAGATGGGGGATTTGCTTCTTGCAAACCTCGGCACTAGCAGTATCAACGACGGCAGAG
>DASTET010000633.1:0-6694 GCA_035709445.1 Blastocatellia bacterium
AACCGGGTCAGGGAAGAAATGGACAGGATTTACAGGATCAAACCCTTGTTAATCCCGTAAATCCTGTCGATTCTCTGCGGGCAGCGAACTGGTTGCTCAAGATTACTTCTTGGTGAAGGTCATCTTCGATTCTTCGGTTCCGCGCGGGGTTTCACTCGTGCGATGCACTTTGAGCACCTTCCCGCCTTCTGCAAGCTCCCAGTGGTCTTTACTCGTGACGGTGAATTCCTGTCCCTGTGCGCTGATATTGCGTACCGAGTGGAGTTCGAGTATCTTCCCGCCGTCGAGCCACTTTGCTTTGAGCGTGGCCTTGCCGGGCATACGCCCGCCCACTTCTGCTGTGGTCTCGCTCCCATCGAGATTATAGGTAGACTTTTGAGCGGGTCTCTCCTGCCCCTGAGCCACTGCTGTCGATTCAAGTGTTAGATGCTTGTCGTCCTGCGTGATTACCCAAGTCAGGCTGTCAACATTTTGCATCATGCGGGGCAGCGATTCGCTCTTTGCTTTATCGAGCACCCATGTCCCCGCGAAGTTGGCAGGAGCTGTCGCGGCTGCGCAAATTCCCGTCAACAACGCGAAAACCGTAACAAACGATGTCATAAACCTCTTCATAATTAGCCATTTCTCCTTCTTAATCTGAGTCGAGGTGAGCCCCTTCATTATCGAGGCTTCTGCCTCAGGCGAGAACGGTTGCCGCGCCAGAGCGGTTACAAGAAACTTCCGCCGGTTGATCGGGCAGGGCGGCCTACTCTACTTTTTTCGGGAAACCTGTGACGGGCGTCACAAGCGCTTATGACCGCCATCATATTAAGCTCGATGAAACTTGTATATAAATTGATCGAGATTTGAATAATACACGCAATAAGACACCGTAACAGGGAGGGGTTATGATTCAAACCACAAGGATTCAAACTACAAGACTGGCCGCCTCATTTACCTACTACGGGCTGGAAGTCTGCGCCTGGTGCCAGGCTACCGGCATCGCCGCCGACGCGGTCTGCCCGGCATGCGGCGGAAAGGGAAACGTACTGACCCTCCAACCGGGTGTGATATGCACAAGATGCAAGGGTTCAGGCAAAAACCCGGATCGGTCCGTCCTCCCTCGCAGATGCATAATCTGCGAGGGCTCCGGGTGGCTTGCGACAACTCGCGTCTTGAAGCGCTCATCGTCCAGCGTGTGAACCCTTTGAAACTGCCGGAGGATAATTATGGGGCAACAAGCTGTCGGCACGAAAAGCTCGCCTGAAGAGCTCCGCCTGTTCATACGGGCCCTATTAAACGACGTACGCTCGCTTGAGCAGATGATCTCTAATGGAATGATAGAGGCCGGCGCCAGGCGTATAGGCGCCGAGCTTGAGCTGGTCCTCGTCAACTCCGCAGGCCGGCCCGCCCCGCTCGCAATTGAGGTCCTGAGCGAGCTGAGAGACCACCACTTCACCAACGAGATAGGTCTGTTCAACGTAGAGATCAATCTCGACCCGCTTCGATTCGGAGGCGACTGCCTGTCGCAGATGCAGGACCGGCTGGAAGAACAGCTTGCCCTGGCGCGAGCCGCCGCTAACCGCTACGGGGCGGACGTGATTTTAACAGGCATCCTGCCGACGTTGCGCAAGACCGATCTCGAGCTGTGCAACATGACTCAGAAACCCCGCTACATCGCATTGAATGATGCACTCAAGCGACAGAGGGGGCGGGCCTATGAGTTCAACCTCAAAGGAGCTGATGAGCTTATAGTCAGGCATGACACCTGGATGCTCGAAGCCTGCTGCACAAGCTTCCAAATCCATTTCCAGAGCGGCGCAGAAGAGTTCGCCAACCTCTATAACATAGCTCAGGTAGCGACCGCGCCCGCGCTCGCCGCAGCCGTAAACTCGCCTTTGCTGTTCGGGAAGCGATTATGGAACGAGACTCGTATCCCCCTCTTCGAGCAATCGGTCGACACGCGCGACGCGAGCTACCACCTGCGAGAGCTCAGCCCCCGCGTGAGCTTCGGAAATCAATGGGTGAGACGGTCGGTGCTCGAACTCTTCCGCGAGGACATAGCGAGATTCCGCGTTCTGCTCGGGTCCGAAGTCGAGGAAGACTCGCTCGAAGAGTTGAAGCGGGGCCGCATCCCGCAGCTCGTAGCGTTGCGTCTATTCAACGGGACGGTCTGGCGGTGGAATCGCGCCTGCTACGGCGTCACAGACGGCAGGCCTCACCTGAGAATCGAGACGCGCGCTTTTCCGGCAGGCCCGACCGTGCTCGATCAAGTGGCGAACGCTGCCTTCTTCTTCGGCCTTATGCAGGGTCTCTCTCTCAGACACAGCAATATCGCGGAGGATATGGCATTCGATGATGCGAAGACGAACTTTCTGGCCTCCTGCCACCAGGGGCTGGACGCGCAGTTTAAATGGATCGGCGGCAGAGCTATACCCGTGCGAGAGCTGATCCGTAATGAGCTGGTTCCCCTGGCCCGCGAAGGGCTCGGCATGAGCGGCGTGGCTGATACGGAGGCCGACCGTTACCTCTCGGTCATAGAGGAGCGCGTGAGGTCGGGCCAGACCGGGGCGCAGTGGCAGCTCGACTCGTTTGCCGAGATGAGCAAGTCCGGCTCGAAAGAGGAGGCGCTGACGGCGCTGACCGATGCGACGATCGCGCTCCAGAAAGAGGGCAGGCCCGTTCACGAATGGCCCCTCGCCGCCACAACACGGAGGAGTATGACGAGACAGAAATACTTGCGCGTGGAAGAGTTCATGACGACAGACCTGTTTACGGTCTATGACGACGAGCCGATAGAGCTTGTGGCGAATCTTATGTCGTGGAAACGCGTCCGGCATATCCCGGTCGAGGACGAGCAGGGGAGACTTGTCGGGCTTGTATCGAGCATCGATGTGTTGCGCGAGCTTGAGCGCAGCATCGGCGAGAAGATAACCGATCCGATCCCGGTCGGCGCTGTGATGGTGAAAGGCCCGCTCTCGATCCTGCCCGAAACGCCGACGCTCGATGCCATAGCGATGATGCGGAGAGAGAGAGTGGATTGCCTCCCCGTTGTGAGAGAAGGCCGGCTGGTCGGCATCGTCACCGAGCGCGATTTCATCAATCTGGCCGCCCGCCTGCTCGAACAGTCGCTTGACAGGAGATTGAATACAGGTGACCATGAGTGTTTTTCTGGTGCGGCGCGGCAGCCTCTGGTTATGAGCAGGGCAGCCGGTCCCTCAGGTCTGTAAGCATTATTCGTGTGAGGTATAACTAATGACCAGAAGCTATGACAGCTATTATTCGGGTAGAAGCTACGACGAACTCTACGACGGAAACAGGGATTATGACAGTCTGGCCTCTGGATCGGGCGCGTCGCTGGAATTTGATTATGGCGACTCTTATAGCGCAGGCTACAGGCGCGAGCGCGACGAGTACCGCCCGCGCGCAAGCTACGACAGCTATCACGCGCTGCAAGGATACCGCAGGGCGGAGGCCGCGCGCGGGTATGATCGAAACTACGCCCGCGATAATGTTGTTTTGCGGGCCAGGCAAGAGAAACCTAAAACGCTCAGCAAGGCGGCCGGCCGTCCCTGAAAGGAAGAAGTGACAGGATTAACGGGATTGAAATATCTGATCGGATAATCCTGTTAATCCTGTCTCGTTTTATGGCCGCTTCCCATTATAGACCGGGATGACCGGCAGCAGCGCGCGCGAAGCGTGCGCGCGGTCGTGGTGAATGATGTTATTCGCCACTCGCGTCTCGCTATCGGCTCGCATGGGTTTTCCCGTATTCGGGTTCGGGTCGAATCGCGGATCATTCGAACTTGTCACGTGAATCGCCAGGCGATGGCCTTTGTTGAATATTATGCTCGTCGACCACAGGTCTATCGTGAACTTCGAGACCTCGCCCTTCTTCATAAAGACCTCGCGGTTGAACCCCTCGCGAAAACGCGCGCGGACCGCCGAATCGAGCACGAGCCGCTCCGTCCCGTCCGGGTAAACGTCTATCAATTTCGCCATGAAGTCAGTATCGGGCGCGTCGGACTCGGCCCATAGCTCGACCACCACCCGGCCCGTCACTTCGACAGCCGAGTCGAGCGGAGCGGTAGTGAACTTCAACACATCTTTGCGATTGCCGACGGCGCGCTGGTCCATCGGCCCTTTCTTTATATTGAGGTTCGCGCCGCCGATTGTCGGGACAGGATTCTTGGGGTCATAAGCATAAGCCGATTTGCTCTCATCATCGCCGGGAAGCTTTGTCGAGAGCGAGCCGCCCGGTTGCAGAAAGTAAGAAGTCGTCCGCGCCGGAAGCGGCCACCCGGCCGAGTATCTCCATTCGTTGCCCGGCGATTTCGGATCGGTCGGATCGCCCATGACATAGTACTTGACGGCCGGCTCATCCATGATGCCGTTGTCTTTGCCCTTGAGCCAGTAATCGAACCACCGCATCGCTTCGTCGTTGGCGTTGACTACGGAGTTCGCCGGGTAGGTGACCTCTTCGATCCTGCCGTGGCCCCACGGCCCCATCATCAGCTTTTGATTGCCTGCGGCAAGCCCGCCTCCCTCGCGCTGCTGCCCCACGAAATTGTCCAGGTTGCCCTGCGAGAAGATGTCGTACCACCCGCCGTAGTTATAGACCGGGACGTGAATCTTGTGCCAGTGCAGAGGCATCTCGGCTATATCGTAAAACCCGTCATAGACGTTGTGCTTGAAAGTCTCTTCGAGCACATCGAGCGCGCCCTGCCGGCGGAGCCAGATCTCATTAAGCTCTTTGCGAAAGACCCCGCCCATAAACGCCGACTGGTGGTATATGCTCGAGCGGGCGACCATCACGAAAGTGGCGGCGAGGTGAGGCGGGTTCATCATCGCCGCAAGGTTGGCCGTAATTCCCATGGCCGAGGCGCCGAACATGCCTACTTTGCCCGCAGACCATTTCTGTTTTGCCGCCCATTCGACCGTGTCGTACCCGTCGGTCGGGTCATCCATGAAGGGCCGGTACGCGCCTTCGCTCTTGCCCTTGCCGCGACAATCCTGCACGACGAAGGCAAATCCGCGAGCGGTCCACACGTTGCTGCCCGCGCCCATCAGGTCTTTGCCGTAAGGCGTGCGCATCAGCACGACGGGGAAAGGCCCCTCGCCTTCGGGCAGGTATATGTTCGTGGCGAGCTTTACGCCGTCGCGCATCGCGACCATCTGCTCGACAGGTTTTTTCGATTGCGCGGGGGCGGGCTGTTGCGATTGCGAGGTGAACGTCGTGCCCAGGTAAAGCACAAGGGCGAGCGAGAGCAGAAGGCGTATCTTTTTCACGGTGACCTCGTTAGTGAAGTGGCCGCAGATGAACTCAGACGGACGCGGATTCATCTGCGGCCAGACAGAGCTAACCGCGCTGGGAGCGGCTGCGCCACACCCAGCCGAACTGAGTATTCGACGGTCGGGCGTCTCGCTGGTACTCCTGCTTGAGATCGGCGATCTTATCGGTCTTTATCGCGTTCCGCTTCGCTTTGACATCTATCTTGTAAAGCCGCGCGGCGTTCAGCCCGAAGACCTTCGCCTTGATCTCAGGAGTGAGCTTCTTATAGCCGAATTTCTCGGCTATGTCGTCGCGTATCTGGAATCGGCGGAACCGTTCGATCTGGCTCTGCGGGCTTCCGCCCCAGATCGAGTCCGTGCCCCAGATGATACGGTCTTCGCCGCCCGGCAGGTTCATTATCTGCCCGAGCAGGTGCATTGCCATTTCGGGCCGCCCCGCCGAAGTCCCGTTCCAGGTCGAGCCGAGCTCGAAATAAACGTTCCTCAGGTTGCTGCGTCTGACTATATCGATCAGCTCCGAAACCCACGGGATATACTGCGGGTTTTCGGCCTGGCCTTCCTTGCGGCGCGCGGTCGGGTGCCACGCCGAGTGATATATGATGAAGTTGAGGTCGGGGAAGTCCTTCGCCGCCTTCTCTATGTCTTTCGGATGGCAGTGCTCTTCGTTGAAGAGGCCGAGCGGCAGCCCCTTATGAATACATAGGTTCCTCACGCCCATCTTTCGCGTGCGCTCCCAGAAGGGATAGGCCACCTTCTCATCGTCGAGCCAGTAGGCGCCGCCGCCGATCATCGAGCCGGGATACATCTTCCAGGAGTTGATCTTGAGCTTTTTGACCTGGCGGTCCATCTCTTCCATCTCCGCGCTTCCCATGTTGGGGCGCAGCAGCCCGTGCGAAAGCATCCTCTCGGATTTCGCCCAGCCGTTGATGTCGTTTCGAGTCTGCACCATCTTATCGGGCGGCAGGATGTTCTCGCTCCACTCCGAAGTGGGGACGCCGCTTATGATCGCCATCACGGTGTCCGAATCGAAGAACAGCTCTTTGACGTAGTGGGTCTGGTTTAACAGCGCGAGCGTCTCGGCCGTAGACTTCTGCTGCGGGCGGAAGCGGCGCAGGAAGGCTGCGGCCTCGCGCCCCGCTTCGGTCTTTTCAAACCAGCCGCTCTCCACATCGATGTGGTGCGTCTGGTTGTCGAATATGAACTCGGTCTTCGGCCATCTCTCTTCGTAGGCCGCCGGGTCGAGCGCCTCTATGGGGTCGACCTCGTAGGTCTTGCCGAAGACCTCGTTGAAGCAGATCATAGCCGCCGCCATCCCGCACGAGGTCTGAAGAAAATGGCGGCGCGTGAGGCCGAGCTTCTTAGCGTTGCGGTCGGCCATCTCGCGCAGACGGTTCTCGACCTCGCGCTCGCGATCGGTCTGAGA
>DASTET010000634.1:0-6130 GCA_035709445.1 Blastocatellia bacterium
CCCCTGACTATTTGCTCAGTTCTCTATGCAGCCAGGCTTCGCCCATCCTCATGTGACGCCTGACGGTAGCGACGGAAATGCCCGTGACTTCGCTTATCTCTTCAATGCTGAGCCCGCCGAAATAACGAAGCTCTATGATACGGCCCTTCAGCTCGTCGAAAACCGCAAGACGTTCGAGAGCATCATCAAGCTCGACAAGGCTCTCGGCACGCTCCGTCGAGAAGATAGCCGCTTCCTCAAGAGGCAGGTGTTGTTTGCCTTCTCCACGCTTGCCTCGCCGGTGACCGCGCGCGTAATCGATGAGTATCTGCCGCATGATGCGTGCGGCGACTCCGAAAAAATGCGCGCGGTTCTGCCATTCCAGGTTCGTATAACCGACAAGCTTCATGTACGCCTCGTGGACCAGCGCCGTCCCTTGAAGCGTGTGGCCCCTGCGCTCGTCTCGCAGATAGCGATTAGCCAGGCGGCGAAGCTCGTCATAGACGAGCGGCGTCAGCTTCTCAAGCGCCGCTTTATCGCCGCCGCGCCATTGCTGTAGCAGTCGGGTAACGTCGTGAGGCGATGGAGTGGTCATACGATCCCTGCGCGCGTTCCGGGCATCCTGCCTCGAATCGCGGAGAGAATAGCCATTCGCCTGATTTAAGTCAACGACGTCACGCCCGCTCAGGTGCAGCCCGGTCCGAATCAGCTTCGCTATCGAGCGCGTGACGCGACTGAATCTTTTGCCGCTGCTCGCCATTGAAACAGCTTCACCTCCCGGTTGAGGTGATAGGCGTGTTGTGGAAAGCGACGATGCTCCACCGCCCGCCCTGTTTCGTCATCACCATAGAGCACATCGCCTTCCTTTCGTGCGCGATGCCGTTCTCGGCATACTTCAGATGCCACTCGACATGAGCTATCGCAGCATCATCGCGAAGAAACCTTATGCTCAGAACGGTCGCGGTGTTGTGGCTGCCCTTGTAGATCGTGTCGAGTATTTGCTGGTGCCCGGAGGCGATTGTATCGCGCCCTTTGATGCGCATACCGTTTACGATCACATAATCGGCGTCTTCTGCAAAAGGCGCGGCGAAGGCTTTGCCGTCGCCCGCATTCCAGCCATCCTCGACGGCCTTTACGATCCTGCGAATGGCCGCTTCATCCGCGGCGCGATCGTTTGTCGCCGCCTGCTGCTCTCTAGTCACAGTCATAACCGCAAGCGTCATAACGATGCTTGCGACAGCAACGATTACAGACCTCTTTTCTTTATACATCGAGCTTCTCCTCATCCTGTATTTCCACTGCCTGTAAATAAAGGCGACCTTTTTTGCTCAAATCGCTCAAGGCCCTGAAAAAGAATTGATCGACAGGATTTATTTGACCGCCGCTTCACAGAAAAAGATAATCCAGAGCCACAGACAAGAAGACATTATCGAGAGTTGAGGGCATATAACATGCGGACGTTTTTCAAACTCGCGGTGACGGTCATTGCCGGTCTTGCTGTTCTTGCGCCAGCGTCGTACCTGGCTCACCCTTACGCTCAGAGGTCGGATCGTATCGAAGCGAAGCTAACGCAGGGGACCAACATCGCCCTCGCATTATCGCCGGACGCCAGGACGATAGTATTCGATTTGCAGGGCACGCTCTGGAAGGTGGCCGCAACGGGCGGGAAGGCCGCGCCCATCACCGACGAGATTGGCGATGCGCGCCAGCCTGCGTGGTCGCCCGACGGCAGGCTTATAGCCTTTCAATCCTACCGCGACGGTAACTGGCATATATGGACCGTCGCGCCCGACGGCGCGGGGCTGACTCAGATAACAAGCGGGCCTTTCGATGACCGCGAGCCGCACTGGTCGCCCGACGGCAAGGGCCTTGTCTTCTCTTCGGACCGGGGCGGCAACTACGATATATGGAGGATCGATCTGGCGAGCCGCTCGCTCGAACAGCTCACACGCGACCCGGCCAACGACTACAACCCGGCCTGCTCGCCCGACGGCAACCAGATCGCTTTCGTCTCTGAACGCAGCGCGGGCAGAGGGATATGGCTTATCAAAGATGTCGCGGACAAAGACAAACGCCAGGAGGTGCTTTTCAGCCAGTCGAATGCTCAGCTCGCCGCTCCCTCCTGGTCTCAAAAAGGGACCGTTATCCTCTATCAGGATTTCAACCGTAGCAGCGGAGTGACGGCGCTGCTGGCAAAGGCGGCGACCGGCGACCAGCAACAGCGAAAGGTCAGCTCTTCAGGAGAGGATGTCTTTCCGTTTCGCGCCGCCTGGATAAACGACTCCGAATTCCTCTACACCGCCGACGGCTTGATCAAACGAGCCAGCCTCGAAACCGCCGAGAAGACGACGGTCTCATTTGAAGCGACGGTTAGCCTCAGCCGTCCGACCTATGCGCGAAAGAAGCGCGATTTCGATTCGACGGCTCCGCGACAGGCGCGTGGTATAGTCTCACCGGCGGCATCTCCCGACGGCAGAAGCGTGGCCTTCACCGCGCTCGGCGATCTGTGGATTCAGGAACCGGGCAAGAAGGCCCGGCGACTGACCGACGACGTGTTTGTCGAGTCTCAGCCTGCATGGTCGCCCGACGGGTCGAGGCTCGCTTATGTCTCAGACAGACAGGGCACGATGAGCCTGTGGGTGCGCGACCTGAAGACGGGCGAAGATCGTGCCCTGGTCAAGACGAGCGCGGGCGCCGCTCATCCCGCGTGGTCGCCCGACGGAAAACATATCGCTTTCTTTGCGGGCGATAGCGCAAGCCCGCTGGGCGGTCGCCTTCAGGTTCTCGATCTGGAATCCGGCGAGACGAAGGTCGTCCATAACCGGCCTTTGCAGCTCGCCCAGATATCCTGGGGGCCGGGCGGCAAGTGGCTGGCGCTCACGGCCCTCGATCCTTATTCGACCCGCTTCCGCGAAGGGATATTCGAAGTGATGATGGTCCCGCTCGACGGCGGCAGTCCCCACAGCATCGCGCCGGTTCAGGCAAGATCGCTCTCTTATGCCGCCTGCTCGCCCGACGGGCGAATGCTCGCTTTCGTCGAAGACGGCAGGCTCTCGGTCGTGGCCGTCAACGAAAAAGGCGAGACGGACGGCACGCCCCGCAGGCTTAGCCCTGACCTGGCCGATTCGCCTCGATGGTCGGGCGATTCGAAGTCTCTGGTCTATCTTTCAATGGATCGATTGAAGAGAGTCGATGTCGCGACCGGGCGCACCGAAGAGATTAGGCTTCAGATCGAATGGCAGCCCGAAAAGGTCACGGGCACGCTCGTGGTCCACGCGGGCCGGATGTTTGACGGCAAATCGGCAGAGTACCACCGCGACGTCGACATAGTAATAGAGGGGAACCGCATCAAGGAGGTCCGCCCGCACAGCGAGTCGCTGCATCGCGGCAACTGGATCGATGCGGGCGACAAGACGGTCATACCGGGACTGTTCGAGATGCACGCGCATCAGGGCATAGGGCTTGGAGAGAAGCAGGGCCGCGTATGGCTCGCCTTCGGCGTGACCTCGGTGCGAGAGCCCGGGACCGAGCCTTATGAAGCTCTCGAAAGCAGAGAATCGTGGACGAGCGGGAAGCGGGCAGGCCCGCGCGAGTTCTTCTGCGGGCGACTGTTCGACGGCAACCGCGTCTTCTATTCAATCGCCGAAGGGATGGCGTCGGACGCTCACATCGATCTTGCGCTTGAGCGGGCGAGGCGGCTCGACTACGACATGATAAAGACCTATGTGAGACTGTCTGACGCGGTCCAGAAAAAGATCGTCGCAGCAGCGCATCAAATGGGGGTCCCGACCTCTTCGCACGAGATCTATCCTGCGGCCGCAAACGGCATGGATGCAGTAGAGCACACGGGCGCGACGAGTCGCAGGGGGTACTCGCCAAAACTGTCGGCCACGGGTCGAAGCTATGACGACGTGATACAGATACTGGCGCGGTCCGGGATGAACTACACGCCGACTCTTATCCTTCCGGGTCTTCCGCTGATAATCGCAGAAAACCCCGATGTATTGAAGAACCCTCAGTTCCTCGCGCTCTACGGCGAGCAGACGGCGCAGAGACTTGCGACCGCATCGAACGCGGCGCGCAACCCGGCCTTTCAAGCGTCGATAGCGGCGCAGGGCAAAACCATTCAGGCCGTGTTGAAAGCCGGAGGGAGGGTTACGGCGGGGACCGACTCGCCGTTTTTGCCTTATGGGTTCGCGCTTCAGTTAGAGCTTCAGATACTTGTCCGCGCAGGTCTCACGCCGTTTGAGGCGCTGCGTTCGGCTACGCTCTGGCCCGCCGAAGCCCTCGGCGTAGCTCAGGACCTCGGCAGCATCGAGCGAGGCAAGCTTGCGGATATGGTGATTATCGATGGCGACCCGCTCAGTAAGATCGAAGATACGTTGAAGGTGACGACGACGATAAAGAACGGCCGGCCCTATTTGATAAAAGACCTGCTCGCCGCGCCGAAATAAGGAAGGATTACAGAGGTAACGCAGCAAAGATGTTGTCATTCGACCTGTCATCGCTAAAGCCCGATAAATCGGGCTTGCCCGCAGGGCTATAGGCCAGCCCTTTTAGGGCTGGTTTATTGACGAGCCTTTAAACAGAGGGCGCTTTAGCGTCCTTCTCTGTGAAGGGCTTTAGCATGAACTTTTGGCTAAAGCCCTGGCAGGTAAGCACGCTGAAGCGCGCTAAACTACTACCAGCGCTAAAAGCGCTGGCCTATCTGCCCTGCGGGCAAGCCGCGTGAACGCGGCTATGGTAGTGTCAACCCCATAACATCATCAAAGCAGCTAGAGTCGAGTCAATCTCAGGTCTTCAACTTTTATTGCGTAACATCAGTGGTTTAATTCATCTCAGTTGCTTTCTCGTGCGGTGCCGTGATCCGGGTTTTGCCTTGCGGGCTTTCGGCTTTGTTTTACGCTGCTTTGATTGCCCGTTATTCTTGCTGAGGCTGCTGGAAATCTCTTCGACCACGCCTCGGACTTCGGGCGAAAGCTTCTCGATCAGCGCCTCGTCTCCTGTGAGCAGGTAATCAATAGCGCGGGCGAGCGGGAATAGCTTCTCTTCCAGATTCGATTCTTTGATTAATTGATTCACAAAATCTAAATGTCCCACTTTAGCTGCTGGAATCAAAACGAATCTGTTGTACAACTCAACAAAGATTTTCAAGGCTGATAAATCTTAGAGTTTATTTAAACTTATGTCTGAAGTTAGCGTGATCCGGCGGTGACAACTGAATTTCCATCGAGATACTTTATTCCCAGAGCCCCTGGTAAGTTAGTACCCATATTCTAAGGGTGATTGACGGCTGAACCGTGCGAAGCTGCCGCTTAAGCGATGCTTATCGATTCCCGCCGCTCGAATATCGACTGGCATAGCGCGTGCTCTGAAGCGAGTAAGCATTGAAGCAGCAAGCAAGACCGGTCGCTCTTTTATTGAATTAAAGGCCCCAGGTCCGAGTTTAGGTGAAAAGCCATGAGATCATCCGTAGCCCTCACGCGCGCGCTTGCATTGACGATGGCGACCGCACTCATATTTACCGCATCGTTCGCATTTTACCGCACGGTTATCGTCGCTACGGCTCAAAAGATCGAACCGTCAGGGCAGTTGATCGAGCTTGCGATAGATAACGGGCAGGCGGATTGCGCTTCCGGCGCGGCCCCTCCGACCGAAGAGCACCCGGTCGAGCCCGTATTCGGCTGGGCTAATAAGCTCACGCCTGCGACCTATCCGGCCACGTTGCGCTCCGTTACTATAGGGTTCAACCGATCCGGCCCGCTTGTCGAGCCCGACCTGCTCTACCAGATTGTCGTCTACCTCGACCCGGAGATGGACGGCCCTTCGACCGGGCAGACGGCAGCCGCTACATTTACCGGGCGATTGCGCGGCGGAGAGTCCTTCATGACCTTCAATCTGGTCTCGCCGCTCAGCATCAATGAAGGCAGCTTTATAGTCGGGGTGATAGACACGCAGAGAGTGGGCGGCTTCCCCGCCCTGTTCGATTCTCCGGGCAGGTCCGACCCGCCGGGGTCCGAGTCGTTTATAACGACAAACGGCGGCAACCTCTGGCGGACATTTCGAGACACGCTGCCTGAAGGCAGCCCCTGCACTGCGGGCAGTTTTCTCATACGCGCTACTGTCGAGACCGATCCTGTCGATACTTTCT
>DASTET010000635.1:0-2303 GCA_035709445.1 Blastocatellia bacterium
CCCAGCACCCAAGAGCAGAAATAAAGACCGCTCGCAGATAAATGATAATCGGCCCGACTATCTGTAGTAGGACCTCCATTGGCCGCTCGCTGGTTCTACGCCGCACCTAAAAGCTTCTTCTTACAGTAGCTTGCCAGTAAAGCGGGTTAACTTTGGCTCTTGTGACAATCTTGTGACAATTCATTTGTCAGCAGTTCGCTTTTACGGTCAGAATAGGTGAGAACCGGCGACCGTCAAAGTCAACTAACTGTTTTATTGGTCAATAGATTGAGTAGAGCAGGTATGAGCGCCGAAGGAATGGCATTCAAGAGGTCAGCGGTTCGATCCCGCTTAGCTCCATTAATAAATTCAAACAATTAAGGCCGCCACGATGGTGGCCTTAATTGTTTTTGAGTCCTCTGACAGCAACCATGACAGCACCCCGCGTCAATGAGCCCCCGTATGTATAGAATCCATCAAGTCCATAGCTTCACGTTTGAGAGACGGTAAGACGTGAGTGTATAGATCAGCAGTCACACTGATGCGGGTATGGCCAGGCAGGTCCGAGACTACCTTTATCGCGAAGGACTACTGGCCTTCTACTTAATAAATACTAGTTTCATCATAATTGTGCCAGCCGCTTCGCCACGTTCGCGCGCTCCGTGGCGTTCGGCGGCGCCAGCTCCAGGTACTTCCTGTACTCCTCGCGCGCCCTGTCGGTCTGCCCTGTAAAGTCGTAAACCTGCCCGAGCTTGACATGAATGGGCGCGAACCACTTCGGCGTCTTCCGCAAAGTCAGCTCGTACATATTCCGGGCCTCTTCGTAACGGCCCCTTTCCAGATAGAAATTGCCGGCCTGGTACCAGCCCACCGCCCGCGGCGCGATCTCGTTCGACCTGAGCAGGTTCTTCTCAGCCTGCGCGTAATCTTTCATGTCCGCATATATCAGGGCGAGGTTCAGATGGATTGTCGCAAGGTTATCGCGGGTCAGCGGCCCTTCTTTGACCGCCTCCATTCCCCGCTCGAGGTGCTCTATGGCTTTATCCTTCTTGCCCGCCCGGTGCGCGTAATAGCTCAGGTTGAGGTAGCCATAGGCGCAGCCGGGGTCCAGGCTCAGCCCCGCCTGGGCCTCCCTTTCGGCCTCCACCGGCCTGCCCGCGTCGTAGTAGGCGCGTGACAATGACATGCGCGCGAGCGCCGATTGCGGATCTTCCTCGACACATTTCATATAGACTGAGAGGTTGTCCCTCCACACGCGGTTCTGGAGGACGCAGGCCGCGCCCCACACAAACGTGATGGCGCAAGTCAGCGACGTTGCCAGCACAGGAGCACGCGGCGCGGCCCACCTGCGCGACGCCAGCCATTCAACTCCCGCCGCCGCCCCCAGGCAGAAGCCTATCGACGGCAGATAGAGATAACGCTCCTGAACCAGGTATTCCTGGTCGAACTGACGCAGCGCCGCCAGCGCAGGCGCGAGCGTGGCTAGGAACCAGAAGGCCCCGAACCGCAGCCGCGGCGACCGGCTCAACACCACGGCCACCGCGATGACGCACAGCAGGGCCAGCGGCGCCAGAAACCGCAACTCGCCCAAGCCTTCGACGAACGGCGTGTAGTGCTGGTAGCTGTAGCCTGCTGGTACGATCATAAAGCCGAGGTACTTCACCAGCGCGAGCGGCGTGGTCGCGACCGCGTAGGCGAGGGGATAACGAGGGTCGCCGAAGAGCAGTGTGTTGATCGCGTTATAGCGCACAAGGAAGTACGCCAGGGTCGGCAGCGCCAGCCACCCTGCAAGCGCAAGCCCCGGAGAGATCCTCTCTTTGAGAGGCTTTTGCTCGTTGAAATGGAATAACTCGCAATAGACGATAATCAACGGTAGCGCAAGCGCCGTCTCTTTGCTCAACAGGGCGAGAAAATAAAGGCCGGTCGCGATAACCAGGAGCCGCTTACGGCCTTCTTTACGGTACCTGAGGTAGCAGTAGAAAGAAGGCAGCAGGAAGAGCGCCATCAAAGGATCGGTGACGCCCGAAACCCAGGCTACAGACTCGACGTGCGCAGGGTGCACGGCGAAGAGGACCGCCGTCGCGAGCGAGAGACATCTCTGCCCGGTTAACTCCCGGATGACGAGGAAGACGAGCCAGGTCGCCGCCGCATGGATCAGAACGTTCGTGAGGTGCCACCCCCAGGCCCGGCTTCCGAACAGCGCATGCTCGAGCGAAAACAGCACGCTGAAGACCGGGCGGAAGTACGAGTCCACGGTGAACATGATCTCGCCGCTGACGAAGGCCCAGACGCTGGTTGTGAAGGCCCTGGGGATGTTGCCCAGG
>DASTET010000636.1:0-4357 GCA_035709445.1 Blastocatellia bacterium
TATAGAGCTTCACCGTATGAGTTCCGGTGAGCTTGTCTGTGAGGACCTGCTTTTGCGTGGCAAAGAAGTTGACGGGAAGGCCGACGACCAGCACGTCGGGCGCGGGCGCCTGCTTATCCATCATAAAGCGTGCTATACCGGCGATGGTGAGCGCCGGGTTGTAATGCTTGGTGAACATATCGCGGTCGGCGGTCATCTCGCCTCCGCGATTCAGACGCACGGCGGTCTCGCCGAAATTGCGGATCTTGCCGGGGTAAAGGCTAAGCTCGGCAATGAAGTTATCTTCTGTTGTGCCGAGGAAGTCTTCTCCGAACTCGGTCGGCCCTATCACCGACGGAAAGATCAGCGTCTTTCTGCTTCCCTTGATCTCTGAATAAATCTTCGTCGCCGAATAACCTGTGTCAACTGCAAGCACGTTCATAATAGCTCTTTACAGGGTCACGATCCGCAACCCTGACGGACGCCTCCATCGCCCATCGAGAATCTCATATCGATGATACCAGTTATGCCGCAAGCAATCGGGGTTCGACCTGAATTATACGCAATTGCGACTCGCATGCTAAGCGGAAACTGGAAAATCAGAAGCCAGAAGTCAGAAGCCAGAATCTTTCACCTCATTTCTCGATCGAAGTCGAGCGCAAAAGATCGGAAACAGCCCGGAATACCTTCTGACTACTGGCTTCTGGCTTCTGGCTCTTACCTTCAGTACAATGTGCGAATCCGGGCGCCCTTGAAATAGTGGGCGAGTATCTCCTCGTGCGTGACCCCTCGGTCGGCCATGACGGCGGCCCCTATCTGGCATAACCCCACTCCGTGACCCCAGCCCGCCCCTATCAGGTGAAACGAAGTATCATCCTGCCGCACGATAAAGGCCGAGCTGTAAAGGTGCGAGCGTGATAGCGCGCGGCGGACCTCTAGCTCTTTGCCGATCAGAAGCGTCTCTCTTTCGCCCCTGATTCGCAACCTGATTATTCGCCCCGACTGCCCGCGCTCGACCGGCTCTAATGCCTCAATTCGCCCAAAGTCGACTCCGAGCCGCGCGCTTAGAATCTCCCTCAATTCGTCCCGAGTGTAGCTGACCTGCCAGCGATAAAAATCCTTCGTCTCCTGGTCGAACCCCGGAAGGATGCGCGAGAGCGTATCTTCAGCCCTTGCGTCGCAATAGGCCGGCGGGCGCGAGGCTATCCATGCCTCGGCGTTGGCTTCGACGCTCAGAGGCAGGTTGAAGCCCGCAATCTCTCCCGGCCCGTCATAAATCGAGACCAGATAGGGCACATCCCTTTCTTCCCAGGCCGCGCTATAGACCTCCGTCATCCCGCCGCAGCTCTTCGAATACCTGGCATCACAGATCTCATCGCCGTACTGTAGCACCTTGCCTCTCGTCTCCTGCAAGGCCTCAAAAGCAGACTTCGAGAATGCCTTCGATATTCCCTGATATCTCTGGCAGTGGTCATCGGCGCACACGTCGAATTCCGAATGGCTCTCGCGGTCGTACCACCTTATACGCTCACCGGCAGGTTCATAAGACGCGCGTGCGCGCGGGCGCACAGCCTTGTCTCTTTCATTCAACTGGGCCAGCAGCCAGCTCCGAGAGACTACGGCGTGGGCACGCAGAAGCTCGGCGGGGCAGGACGCGCTCATCTCCGAAGAGACCACGCTGACAAGATAGGATTCTATCGGAAGCTCGTTGATAAGAGTCAGGCCGTCATCCGAGGCCCGAATTATAAGCGCCCCCTGAAATTGCTGCGCCTCTTTGCGCTCCCAGTGAAAATCTATTCCGATTGTCACGTCTTCTATCGTGATACGACATGTGGCGAAATCCGTGGGCGTGAAAGTGACTGATCGTTGAGCCTCTTCTGCCGCGCCTTGCAAACGTACCGCTCCATTTTCGAGCGAGCAGGCGTAATAGCCTTCGGGCGCAGGGTCGCCCGAAACGTTCACAAAAGGCCCCTTTAAGGAGAACCGGGCCTGGTGCGCGCATGATAGGATGCCGACCCTAATCGTCGGCTCCCGGCTAAGACCATCCACTTAATGAACCCTCCACTACTTGTGATTCGCACATGCTCCGGATCAGATCGTTGATTGTCTCTACATCCGGGCTCACTTCGCTGTATATCTTCGAGATCACCTGAGCATCTATCCGCTCGAAATGGGATCGCTCCGGGACGACGATCACGCCTGCCATATCGATTGCCCCCGGACTGACCAGGAGGCGAGCGTCACCTTCGGCGTAAAAACATGCGGGCCTGTGGCGAGATCGGGGAAAGAGGAAGACCGTCCAGGCCACGCGGTCATACGTGCAGACGATATTGAACGCAGGCTCCCGATGCTCGGCGCCGGGCGGGAGCTTTTCCAGGGTCTTGTAGACCCAGTCGGATATTTCTTCGCTGCGGTTGCCTTTATACACGATCACCGCCCGACCGCAATTATCGAGCGTAAACAGCTCGAAGCCATCGCTCGCCGCCAATTCGCAATACTCGCAATGTTCTGCCTTTATCTCCTCTTCCGCTCCGAGGTCCGAGTATATCGGCAGGAGATTGCGAGAGCAGGCCTGAAAGTGCAGGTGGTCAGGGGCCGATGCCCCGCACTCAGGCCCGTTGTAAAGGACAAAAAACTCCGGGCCGAGATCGCAAGCTAGATCGAGCATCCTCTCGAAGTTCCCCTCTATACTTTGCGGCACGTGCTCGCGGTGGACGATAGAGAGATGGTTATCGAGGACGGGGAACGGATTGCAGAGGATGATGAAATCGCCCGGGCAGGCAATTCCCTTCTCCTCCTGCGGAAGGCTTTCGGGGCAGAGAAAACAGCCTCGCGCCGCGACCGACCCCCTGTCGACGCTTGCGGATGTGCTCCTTATCCGCCTGGGATTATGCTGAACGACGATATGCGATTCCGCTACCATAAAACCCCTGGTCTCGACCTCGGCCATCGCGCGGTAGCCCCCGGCCAGCATCGGCCAGCTCGCTTTCTGATGTTCGATAAGCGCAGCCACGCGCGCTCGGAGACTGTCCAGGCTCCCATCCTTCACATGCGCGCTCAGCTCCTTATCATCAATTATTCTCTGTTCCCAGTTCATGGTTCATCCTTTTGCGCGCGGCGATCTCTACGGTGCGGAGATGATCTTTATATGCGTCATACCGATTTGCGGTTGCAAGCGGGAGGGCCGCATCAGAGTTCCCTTCCCATCTGCGCGCGTAGTATACCGATTCATAAATGCGCCCGATCTCATAATAACGGCTGATGCGGAGCGCGACCGAATAGTCCTCGCCATAACTGACGTTAGGAAGGGCCGTCTGTCTCAGGACCGGAACGTAGAATGCGCGGGGCGCTCCGAGCCCGTTTATCCTGAGCGCGTTGTTTCGCCCGTTCTCGCGGGTCCATTCTTTATGGTCTATCAGACCGGGCGGTATCTCCTGGAGATCGAAATTGACTATCGTGTACGAGCCGATGACCATGGCATAGCGCCTCTCTTCGAAAGTCTCGATAACACGTTCGAGCACGCGGTTGTGCGCGTACAGGTCGTCTGAATCTAATTGAACGGCGAACTCGCCGCAACAGTCAGAGAAGACCGCTTCGTTCCAGCAGCCGCCGATTCCAAGGTCTTTCCTGCCCGGTATCAGGTGAATGAGACGCCTGTCCTCGCTCGCGAGCGCAGATAGGATTTCAGTCGTACGGTCGGTCGAGTGGTTATCGACTACGATGAGATTAAAGTCGAACGAGGCCTCCTGTGACAGCGCGCTCAAGACTGCATCCTTGATAGTCCGCTCCCTGTTGCGGACCGGAATGATTACACTCGCGCGAACCGGGAAGGGCCCTTCGGCGCGCGGCAGCGGGTGGAAATCAGGTTCGAGCCAGGCCCCGGACCGTTTGAGATGATCGGTAGCCACTTCCTCCATCTCGATCTGGTAATCGCGCTGTCGCGGGTCGACATAGTCGAACTGCCGCTCTCCGCTCGCGCGACGGTCGGTCGGGATTCGAGTGTAAAGAGGCTCAGGTATTCGAAGTATGACCGAGTCCAGCGACAGCTTTAATCTGAGATCGTAAAAGGCTGCCCATTTCAGCCCCTCGCGGGGAGCGCCATACTCTTTGACTGCTCGCCTGACGGCCCGCATCGAGAGGAGCGCCATCGAGCCTAAATCGAACGTGTCGCGGATGCTGCCGGGTTGATAATCGATGAGCGGGTGGTCTGAAAGGCTCCCTTCAACGCTGTCTTTAAAATCGGAATAGACCATCCCGGCCCCTGATTCATCGATGACCGAAAGCAAGCGCTCGACAGCTCTCTGTCCAGGCTCGATAGCCTGGCCGGGCATGATAAGCATAAGGTAATCGGTCCTCACTTGATCGAGTATCCGGTTGA
>DASTET010000637.1:0-3392 GCA_035709445.1 Blastocatellia bacterium
GGATTACCTTCGACGCTGCATACGGAAATGAACGTATTAGTGCCCATCTTTTTCTGCCCAAAAGAACGCCGCCTCCATATCAGACAGTCATCTATTTCCCTGGCAGCGCTTCTCAATTTCAACCATCGAGCGAGGATATTCAGAGCTATTATGAATTTCCGGTCTTCCTTTCCTTTCTGGTAAAAAACGGCCGGGCGGTGCTCTATCCCGTATATAAAGGAACCTTTGAACGCAGAGATGATGCTTTAATTCCGATCTATCTGGGAGACAACTCCCATTCGTATAGTGACTACTTGATTCAATTGGTCAAGGATTTCAAGAGAAGCATCGACTATTTAGAGACCCGTCAGGATATCGACCGTACAAAACTGGCGTACTATGGAATGAGCTGGGGAGGCATGCTCGGAGCAATTATCCCGGCCGTTGAGAAACGGCTCCAAACAACAATCATTCTGGGAGGAGGCCTCCGCGTGTATGGCCGTCCTGAAGTCAACCAGATCAACTATATTACCCGCGTGAAAACTCCAACTCTGATGCTGCATGGCAAATACGATACGATTCTCCCCTATGAGACAAACATAAAGCCTATGTATGATCTTTTGGGAACACCGAATGAGCACAAGGAACTGAAGTTGTACGAGACGGACCATATCGCACCAAAGAATGATTTTATAAAGGAAATCCTGGCCTGGCTTGACCGCTATTTAGGGCCCGTGAATTAAAGGCCCGAAGCGACGCCAGCAACCGTTTCACACACTTGCCAGGAGTGACTTGCTATGGCCTATTTGCCGATACAGAAAGTAAGCAGTTCAGATAAGGCTTTTATTTAGGATAAGATAGGATCAATCGAATCTGCGCGAGGTACAAATAAGATACAAGAATTACAGCCCAACTCCTAAAAGTCGACCAAAACATTTCGATATTTTAGTCTTGGCTCTGGACCCACCTTAGCACATTCCAGATGAGTCCTGAAGGATGCGGAGCCTCGACCTCGTGATCCACAGTTCTAAGCAAGCGTATCATAGCGGGCTATTGTGTCCAGACTTCAATGATCTAGGTTTACAGGATCATCTCACTTAGCATGATCAAGTATTCACCGATCATCTCTTATTTCATCTGCTCGTATTCTTGCCTGGCTTTTTGAAGGATGGGAATGTCTGGGTCGGCGTCTTTCCACAGCGCCAAAAAATCCTGGTATGCCTTGCGGCTTTTGCTTAGGTCGCCTGTGAGTGCGGCAGCGCGGGCCAAACCAAGGCCTGCTAGAGGATATAAAGCCGATAGCGGCGCCTGTCCCCGGTTTTCAAGCATCTTTTGAAACTCTGCTGCCGACTCATTGCCCGCCTTCAACCGCAGATAAGCCAGCCCCCTCATGTACTGAGGCCAAAACTCTCCCGCAGCTTCATAGCGTCTGGCCGCCTCCAAAAGCTGAACCGCTTGGGCAGGGTTGTTGCGATTTATCTCGACGGCGGCACGTATCACCGGCAGCCACAGCGTGTTGATCAATGTATCTTTGGGATACCGCTTAGTCAGTTCGTCGATGAGAGATTGCGCCTGGCCCGCTTCGCCGCACAGCGCAAGTGCCATCGCCCCGCGCGTCAGCGACAGCGTGTTGCGTTCGAGCGCGAGCGACTGAGAGGTGGTCCCTTTGATCTGTGGACACTGTTCGAAGACTGCGCCGCGCAGCGCTGCTTCGACCACATACTGCGCGGCCACTTCTTTAGCATCGCTGCGCGTGGCCAGCTCAACGGCGCGGCGAGAGAAGTCTTGCGAACGCCGCCACTGGCCCGTAAAGGCCGCCGTCTGGGTTTGCCAATCTATCGCCACGTGCTCATCCGGCTTGCCGCTCGCCCAGTCGAGTTGCTGCTGCATCGCCGCTGCGTCGCCATTGACGAAGGCGAGCTGGTACAGGGAGCCACGAAAGTAGATCGAATCGAGATTCTGCCCCATCGCCCGCTCGATAACCTCCCTTGCTTCCGCGAACCGGTTGAGTCGGATGAATGCCTGCGCCAGATTCAAGTGCCACGGAAACGCGCTCGGATTGAGGCGCAGGGCTTCGCTTGCTTCGGCGACGGCTCGCTCCGACTGCCCTATCGACCCATAGATGTGAGAGAGGTTACCCGGCCCGTTGTGTTCGCGTGGGTAGCTCCGCTTAAACAGCTCCTGAACCTCGATCGCCTTGTCCAACTCCCCGGTGACAGTGCCGTAATAAAAAAGGGCGATGCGTAGTTTCTCGTTTTCGCTCACCCGGTCCCGCAGCGCAAAGGCCCTCTCCGAGTATTCCGCCGCCAGTCCCGGCTGACTGGTGTTTAAGTACTGCACGGCCAGTCCGGCGTAGGCGGAGGCGAAGTTCCGGTCCAGCTCCACCGCGCGTTTGTATAACGGAATCGCTTCCAGGAACTTGCCCTTCGTTTGCTGCTCTCTTGCCAGAGAGAAAGCCTTGAGCGCCTCCAGCGACGAGGTAGTGGCCTCTTCGAGTGGCGCGTCGAACTTCCGGATCGATTGCAGCGACTCGCCCAACTTCTCCCGCAGCTTAGATGCCGCCTGCGAGAGCGCCTTCAGCACGCCCTCCTTACTTGTGGCTTCGACCTGCTCGCGGGCCATCTCCTCGCCGCTCTGCCCGCCCACCGCTTCCAGCGCGATCACGTAGTTGCTGCCGAGATTGCTGATCGAGCCTGCCAGGAAGGCTTTCAGCCCCTGGCGATGGCAAATCTCGCGCGCCACCTCCTTCGTCACGCGATCATCCGGCGAACGGCCCATAAGCTGTAGCGTCTGGCGGACGCGTGCTTCGGGGAAGATATTCAGAAACGGGGATTGAGCGAGCTGCACGGCCAGGCCCTGCTTGAGCGCGCCGTCAAAAACCGCGTCTCCCGTCGTGTTGACGAAATCGGCCAGCAGGATCGTGTCTTTTTCGGTCAGGGCCGACGCGCGATTCAAGTAAAAGAATATACCTGCGGCTGCTGCCACCAGCAGCGCTGCCAGTGTCAGCCCCACACCTCGCTTGTGCTGTTTAATCTGGCTGACTATGTACTCAGCGCTTGACGTCGTCCGTACTACCGCCTCATGACCTGTCTCCGCTGCCGCTGCCCGTGCAGTCTCGCCTGCCGCCTGCCCACTGCTTGTCGTATCTGCTCTCGGTTCACCGCTCCTGTCCAGTGGGGGCACGGTGCGTTCTAGCTCTGCCTCAAACTCCAAATGTCGCTTCAGCTTCTTGAGGTCTAAAGCTAAATCCTTTACCACCTGATAACGCTCTTCCCGGTCTTTCTCTAGCGCCTTCGTCACAATGCGGTCTAACTCGGCTGGGATCTCAGGGCCATATCGAGCCAGCGGCAGCGGCTCTTTGTGGAGAATCAAAGCGATCACATCGCTGGTCGTACGCCCCTCGAACGGCATAC
>DASTET010000638.1:0-2754 GCA_035709445.1 Blastocatellia bacterium
CCGAACGGCGCGATCAACTACAAGACAGGGCTTGCGGAGTTTTACGGGGGGCTCGAGCGCGACGTCGGCTCGCCGCCTTTCTATAATTACGACCGGCTACAGTTTGAGATGTTCGACGCAGCGGCGGAAGGCCGCCTCCCATCGAGCGGCATCCTGCGCGCGCTAGCCGACCGGTCTATTGCCAGCCGAGGCCCGGACGGCAGGCTCACGCTGAAGCACGCGCGGCAGCCGTCGGCCCCGACCTTTATCATTCAATCGTGGGACGACTATCTCTTCCCCGCCACCCAGGTGCTCGACGTCTATTCGCAGATAACGGCCTCGAAACAGATATACCTGGGCCGGACGGGCCATCCGCCAGGAGGCCACAGCTATGACGGAGAAGAGGTATATATAGGCGCGCAGGTCCTCAGATGGTTCGATCATCATCTGCGCGGGATAGGGGGAAAGGACTCGAAGTCGGTATCGAGCGCCCCGTATCCTTTCGGGCTTCGGCTCTACACCGGCTCGGTCTTCCCTTCCTCAGATACGGAGTCGCTGGCGCTCTTTTTGAAACCAAACGGCGCGGCCTCGCTGAAGAAGAAGGGTAAAGAAAAGCTCGAACGGGCGGGAGCCATCTTCGACCCCCAGCAGATTCGAAGCTCGCGGCTCGGCTCGGAGATACCGTCACGGTCCGATATGTTCAGCGCCCGCGTGGAGACTGTAGCGGGGATGCCTCCGGGTCTCGTCTACACATACGGACCGCTAGATTCCGAGATCGAGATGATGGGATCAAGCGAGATCACTCTCTACGTTAGCAGCGTGACATCTTCGGACCTCGACCTGATAGTTCGGACGTATGATGTAGCGCCGGACGGGATGGAGACCGAGGTCACCGTGGGCGCAGCCCGCGTCAAAGACCTTGGGCCAGGCGAGGTGCGGCGCGTCGTCTTCAGGGATTTCGGCGATCACTGGATATTCCGCCAGGGGCACTCGATCAGGATTAAAGTCACAAATATCGATTTTCCGGATTTCCGCCCGCCCGGCATAAATGACAACCAGGTTTCGGAGTTCACTCTTTACTACGGCAAGAAGACGCCGTCTTCGGTCCGGCTTCCGGTCCGCAGAAGGTGATCTCTTCGGGCTCAGCCTTGCTTATACTCCTTGCGGATGATCTGGCTCACGGGGAGACACATTGTGCATCCTCTCACGCCGCCGCAGCAGAAAAAACCATTCTTCTGATAGAAACCTTCAAGGAGGTTTTTGACCGCCTCTACGCACTCCCTTTTTTCCTTGAGGGTTTGCGTTCTCTCTAAATCCGTCTTCACGGCCTCCGCAAAACCTCGGAGCGCGTAATCAAGCGCCATGTACAGCTCAAGCTCTTCCCGCAAATCTCTATTCGAGCGGAGCTCTTCAGCATCGCCTTCTCCTTTATCCAGGAAATTCACGAGCCTTTCCCACACGCTTTCGTTGCTCATTGCCGGTCTCCTTTCAGTTAAAACCGTCTATCATCGAAATCACATTCCATCTCTTCTGCTTGCTGTAGTAGATCGCCTTCCCGTCGGGCGACCAGGCCGGGCTGGCGAGATAGAGTCTCGGGTCGGCATTGAGGGTTATCCTCCTTGCCTCGCCCCCGGCGACGGGGACCAGCCAGATGTTATCCGCCCCGTCTCGATTGGAGACGAAGGCAAGCGTTCGCCCGTCCGGCGATAACTGGATTGTGGCGATATAAGTTGATGAAAGAGAGACGATCACGCGATGCTCACCGCCGGGACTGATTCCAAACACGGTCGGGTTCTGAGGATAGTCAGGGTATTCGCTATCCTCTTCGTTCACTGCTACGATCAATTCATTTCCGGAATCGACCCAGCCAGCAATCCGCGCGAACTTATCGGCCTGAAAGATGGCCTCGGAACTTCCCTTCCCGGCAAGCCGCACGCTCCAGACTCTCTTCCCATCAGGACCCGGGGGCCTTGTCTCTGATACGTATGCGATGAGCTTGCCGTCCGGCGACCAGACCGGGCCGTAAAGAATCAGGTTCTTATCATCGTTTGATGTTATCTGCACGTCATCCAATCCGTCTGTATTGACGGTCCAGACGTTGACCGTTCCGGTCGGTCTTGAACAATAGGCAATTCTGCCCCCGTCAGGCGACCAGCTGTACTCCCTGACATACCTGTTCGTGGGAAGGTACTGGTAGCCGCGAAAGAATATTCCTCTGGTCGTGAGCTGCTTCTCCGCTCCGCCCGAGGCATTCACCGTAAAGATATTTATGTCGCCTCCGGCAAGTCGGAAGAAAGCGAGCTTGTCGCCCGCAGGCGACCAGCTCAGATTAAACCCTTCAGAGGCAAATTGAATCTGTGACGCCCCGGCCCTGGTCGACCTTCCGATGAGCGAGCTTTTCCAGAGCTTTTCAAAGTTGCTCGAAGAATGAAAGGCGATCATCTGGCCATCGGGCGAGACCTCGGGCCATATCTTCCAGCCTATATCCTGCGGAACATCAAACTCTCTGCCCGTATCAGTCTCCACCCCGTATATCTCAGCGTCATCCCTCGTGGAAGCAAGAAGCAGCCGCTCTCCGTCAGCCGAGACCGCGACTGCCCTTCGGTCGCTGCCTCCGCTCGTAATCTGAAAGGGCTTGCCGCCGTCAAGGCTCGCCACAAATACCTCCTGTCTGCCCGCGCGGTCTGATGTGTAAATGATCCTTTTTCCGTCAGGGTGCCAGAGAGGAAACATGTCTTCCTCCGGGTCGTTTGTCACCTGGACCGGTCGGCCTTC
>DASTET010000639.1:0-2177 GCA_035709445.1 Blastocatellia bacterium
GGTCCTCCTTTTCGCGCTCTGATTCGGAGAGCTCTTTGCCGTTGACGCTGATGAGCCGCTGGACGAACTCGCGGCCAACGGGGGTGACTTCATAGACCTTCGTTTCTGTCTCCTTGACCCGCCCGCTGCCGTCGAGCTTGCGCTCGACCTCGGTCATATTACAGGAGTAATGCTCTCGGAGCCGGTCTATCTTCTCCTGGTTGGCTATGAGCGATCTGAGCAGCGGCTCAAGCTCGGGCAGCGGGCGCTCGCCCTCCACTTTCGGATAGTAAAAGGCCGAAGGCTCGACCGCGCGATTGTGTTCGACGCTTGAGATAGAGACCGCCAGCTCGTTCGGCCCGTTTTTGATCCTGATGGAAAACGGCTCCATCACGCCGTCGATTTTGCGGTGGTCGCCGTAGAAAATCTCTTCGGGCCCTTCAGCCGTCTCCTTCTCCTGTTTGACGAGCAGACCGCTCGCCGCATCGAAAAAGAGCCTGACGCGGGCGTCATCCTTGACCATTTCTACGCCGTAGGCGTCACGGCCCTCGACCGTCGTTTTTGATGGGACCTGTGCGAGTATCCGATTGCGCGAGAGGTCGTTCAGACGGCTGGTTGCAATCAGCGCCTCTAATCGCAATCTCTTTGCTTCCTGCCCGAGCAAAGTTCTAAGCCCGCGCGAGTCCATACGCCAGGCCGATTTGCCGTTATAACACTCGCTCACTTTGAGAGGACCCGTCTCTATGTCTATCCGCAGGCGGTCGGGGCTCGCCGTCTTGAAAGAGAAAGTCCCCGTCGCTCCGTCTGCGGTCCTTACAGCCCCGCTCATCGCGGTGCTCTTTATCTTTTTTATCGCGCCGCCGCCCGTCGCCTTTTTATACCGGTCGACGATCTTCTTTGCCGACTGGCCCAGCGCCGGCGTCTGGATCAATAGACCGATCGCTAATAGAAAGACCGCGTATCGAACCTTTCTCATAAAACCTCGCCTAAAGAGCCTTACTTATCGAGCACCGGCAAAAGTTGAACGGCCGCGCCCCGGCAAGCTTGCAAACACGGTCTGCGGCGCGGGTAGAATAACTCTCGCCAATGGAGTATTGTAGCTGCATACACTCTCAGTTGAAATAGCGGGAGAGAAAGGCGGAGGAGACTCGATGGCCGGAGCTTTCATTAATTCTCGGACCTGTCTTATCGGTTTAATCCTTCTAACCGGCTCCTTCGATGCCGGGCTGGGGAGCACCTCGGGCCGGCAGGAGCTTCAAAAAGAGATCGCCGCGTCGCGCGATCTGATCGTACAGGGGAGCTGCGACGAAGCGATGCGCCGCTTTGCCGATCTCGCCGGAAGACACCCCGAAAGCCCGGCGGGCGAGTTTTACCAGGCGGTCGCGCTCACCTGGAAGTCTTACGTCGATGCAAAGCTTGAGACGGGGAGCCGCCAGTTCGACTCGAAGATCGAGGGCCTGCTCAATGTCACGATAAAGAAGGCGGAGGCGCTCAGATCGCGCGCCGACCGCTCGAAGCCGGACGAGATCGAATCGCTCTATTATCTCGGCTCGGCGTACGCCATGCGCTCGCGCATCAGCTTTTTGCAAAACCATGCCATCCCTGCCGCGAGACACGCGCGCAAGGCGCAAGACTATTTGGAAGAGCTTATAAAGCTCGACCCGGATTACCCTGACTCTTATTTCGCAGCCGGGAGCATATACTACCGGGTGGGGCTCGTCACCGATTCGCCGCTCGGACAGCTCGCTTCGAGAATGCTCGGCTCAAAAGCAGTGCCGACAGGCGACCGCGAGCGCGGCTTGCAGTACCTGAAGCTCGCCGCAGAGCGTGGGGTCTCGACCGGCGAAGATGCAAAGCTGGCGCTGCTTGAAATCTACACCTTTAACGAGAACCGGCTCGATGAGGCGCTTCAGATAGCGCGCGATCTTCAATCGAAATACCCCGGCAACCAGACCTTCCCGCGTTATCTGCTCAGGATATACCTCGGCCTGAAAGACCGCGCAAAGCTCAACGAGACCGCCCGCCAGATAATCGGCTTTGTCAAAGCAGGCAGGCCGAATTTCGGGCGATTCATGAAGTTTGAAGCAGAGAAATTCATGGCCGAGGCCAGGAATTGAGATTCGATTCTCGATCGAATTAGGATTCGATTCTCGATCATCTTTCCGGCATACCCCTTGCAGTATTTAATGTCCGTGATC
>DASTET010000640.1:0-4604 GCA_035709445.1 Blastocatellia bacterium
ATATTTTTCAGGGGTCGGGGGTCAGGACCCAGGGGTCGGGGGCCGGGGGTCAGGGGTCAGGGATTGTCTGCCGGTGATCCGTCGTATCGCGGAATTCACATCCACCGACAATGCTATTATCAACCAACAATCCCTGATCCCCGGCCCCCGACCTCTGACCCCTGCTCTCTGACCCCTCACTTCTTGTATCGGACGTAATTGATGCCTTTTTCGAGCATCTCCCGGTCCCAGCGGAAGCCTGAGCGATGATAGACGGCAAGCTCGAAGCTCTGCGTCAGCTCAAGGCAATCCGTCGGGCACGCTTCAGAACAGAGATTGCAGAACATGCAACGCGACGTGTCGAAGATGAAGGAGGTGAGCACTTTCTTTTTGTTCACCTTGTCGCCGTCGCGCACCTCGCGGCGGATCGAGCCGACCTCTATGCAATCGACCGGGCAGGCGAGCGCGCACAGGTCGCACGCGATACAGAGCGTGCCTCCTGTCTCGGGATCGAGATTGAGTCGCGGCGCGCCGCGAAACCTCTCCGAGACGCGAGGTCTTTCAAGAGGGTACTGCTCGGTATAGATCGCCTGGTTCGGGTTTCCGCCCTCGCGCGGCTCTATCAGGGCGCGAGCATTGTATTTGAATGTGACCGCCAGACCCTTGAACAGGTCGAGCAGCAGGAGCCTTCTTATTATCTGGCCCAGCGTGCGTCTTCTCCCGGTAACAGTTACTGCTGGCATAATACCTCTGATTATTATTATCCCGGCTCAACTCTTATTGCCGGTAAACATGGTCTTTTCGTCGACGAAGCATATAGGGTTATCGAACGGGTCTTTTGCGTAAAAGGACCGCTCGCCCCAGGGCTGAGTGACTATCGCTTCGTCGATCGCGTTGCACCCGGCGCTTTGGGCGCGCTCGAACACGGATTCGATATCTTCGACCGCGAAGTACACGTGTTCGAGGTTCGGGCGCGCGTCATACGGGTCGCCGTCCGCCCTCGGGTCTACGCAAGCCAGAATCGTCCCTCCGCAATCGAAATAGTGGCGGCCCGGCGATACCCTCTCGCCCGTCATGGCGAAGAGGCGACCGTAGAACGATTCGGCCCGGTCAATATCCGACACCGGAAGTATGACCCTGAAGAGTCTCGGCCCCATAACATATCATTCCGCGGGCTGCGGCTCTGCGCTCTTTTGAAGCCGCTCGCGCCGGAGCTGTATCTGCAACTGACGCTGGTCGTGCAGATTGAAATCCTTCGACCGGCGATTGATCGTCGCAAGCAATAGCCACACGAGCGGCACGGTCAGGACCACGCCCGTGACGATGAAATAGATCTTGCCCGCCGTGGTCGGAACCAGGCGGCCCGCCTGCGACTGCATAAAGCCTAAAAGTCCGCCCTGCGTCTTCGGCAACGCAAGCACGTACCATATGCCGGTCAGTACGATATTAGCAAGCCCCGCCGGTATCATCCATTTCCATCCAAGCTCCATAAGCTGGTCATACCGGTAGCGCGGCCACGTCCACCTGAACCACATATAGGCGTATATCAGGGCGAAGACCTTTGCCGCAAAGATCAGCACGCTCATTATGACGTATGGAGTCTGACCCCAGCTCGTCCTCACATAGTCGAGCCCCGGAAAATGCCATCCGCCCAGAAACAGCGTCACCGCCACCGCCGAGGTCACGATCATAGCGGTGTACTCGGCCATAAAGAAGAGCGCCCACCTGAAGCCCGAATACTCGGTGTGGTATCCGGCGACAAGCTCGGATTCGGCCTCGGGGAGATCGAACGGGGCGCGGTTGGTCTCGCCGAGCGCGCTGACCAGATAGACCAGAAAGCCGACCGGCTGGAAGAAGACATACCACATGCCGTCGGCTTGCTGGGCGTCGACTATGCCTGACATCGAAAGCGTGCGCGCAAACATAAGCGCGCCTATGATCGAAAGCCCCATGCCCACTTCATAGCTGACCATCTGGGCCGACGACCGCAGCGCGCCGAGCAGCGAGTATTTCGAGTTCGAAGACCATCCGGCCAGCACCAGTCCGAGCACGCTCACCGAGGAAACGGCCAGGATGAACAACAGACCTATGTTGACGTTTGCGATGGTCGCCCACGCAGCCCCCCACGGGATAACGGCCAGGACCACAAGCGTCGCCACGACCGAGATGATAGGGGCGATAGCGAAGACGAGCTTGTCCGCCTTGAGCGGTATGATGTCTTCCTTGAGCAGCAGCTTCAACCCGTCGGCTGCGGGCTGGAGCAGCCCCCACGGCCCCACGCGCATCGGCCCAAGCCGCGCCTGCATGAATGCAGACACCTTGCGCTCAAGATAGACCAGATAAGCAACGAGCGTCAGCACTACGAAGAGCACGACGGCGATCTGAATGAGCGGCCAGACTATGTAATCGGCCCAGAAGACATTCGGACGCCTTTCGTTCGTCAGGCGCAATACCCAGTCGGGCGCGACAAGCAGCAGCGTTGTTAGTATTCCTGGCATATATCACCGAGCATAAAACCTATGACTATCTGGCGACTTCGCCGAGCACTATATCGATCGTGCCGATCAATGCCACCACATCCGCCACGAGGTGGCCTATAGACATGCGCTTGAGCGACTGGAGATTTATATAAGCAGGCGGGCGTATGCGCATGCGATAGGGCTTGCCCGTCCCGTCGCTCACAAGATAGACGCCCAGCTCGCCCTTCGGCGCTTCTATACAATGATAGACCTCTCCCACGGGAGGCTTTATGACCTTCGGCACCTTTGCCATCACGGGCCCTTCGGGCAATCCGTCGAGCGCCTGCTCGATTATCAGCGCGCTCTGTCGCATCTCCGCCATCCGTATGAGGTAGCGGTCATAGGTGTCCCCGTTTTCGCCCAGCGGGACTACGAAATCGAATTCCGGATAGGCGGAATAGGGCTGGGCTTTGCGCACGTCATAATTGACGCCGGACCCGCGCAGCACCGGGCCCGTCAGACTCAGGTTTACAGCCTCTTCAGCCGGAAGCACTCCGATGCCGACCGTGCGGCTCAGCCATATACGGTTTGTGTTGAGCAGCGTCTCGTACTCCTCGACGCGGCTCGGAAATATCTTCAGGAAGTCGCGCACGCGCTGCTCGAACTCGGGATAGACGTCCCACCACAACCCGCCTATGCGGAAAGCATGAGCGGTGAGACGCGCGCCTATGAAGTCCTCGAATATTTTGAGTATCTCTTCGCGCTCGCGGAAGCAGTAGAGCAGGACCGTCACCGCGCCTATGTCTATAGCGTGAGTGCCGAGCCACAAAAGGTGCGACGCTATTCGCTGAAGCTCGGTCAGGATCACGCGCAGGTACTCGGCCCGTCGCGGTACTTCCACTTGAAGAAGCCGTTCGACCCCTTCGACATAACAGAGATCGCCCGACACGGCCGCCACGTAATCGAGCCGGTCCCAGTAGGGAGTTATCATCTGATAGGTGTCGTTTTCGGCGATCTTCTCGACGCCCCGGTGGAGATAGCCTATGTCGCAGTCGAGATCGACCACGGTCTCGCCGTCGAGCTTCAAAAGCACGCGCAGCACACCGTGTGTTGAAGGGTGCTGCGGCCCCATATTGAGCACCATCTCCTCGGCGTCAAAGAGGGTCTCCTGCGGTTTGATGATCTCTCGGTCTTGCATGATTTATCTGCGCTCCGCGTACTTCACATCGATGAGGCTCGTGTCGTAATCGACTTCGCGATACTGAATATGCCTGTCCGTCCACTCGTTGTCCCGGTATTCGATCGGGTACTCTTTGCGAAGCGGGTGGCCGGGCCAATCCGGCGGCAGAAGAATTCGTCTGAGATCGGGGTGGCCGTCGAATTCGACTCCGAACATATCGTAAGCTTCGCGTTCCATCCAATCGGCCCCTGACCAGACAGGGGTGATCGAAGGGCACGCCTCGCCGTCGGCCAGCGCGACCTTGACGCGGAGGCGGCGGTTCTTCTGTAAAGAGTAAAGCTGCACCACCACATCAAACTCCTGCCCCGCCCGTTCGGGCCAGTGGATGGCCGTCAGATCCGAGCACATATCGAAAGGCGTCTCTTCATCATCGTGGAGGAACCGGCATAAATCCAGATACGAGGCTTTGCTAACTCGGACGACCTGCTGGCCGAGGGTCGCAACCGCCTCGGTGATAGCGTCGCCGAACCGCTGTTTGAGCCGGTCGATAAAAGGGTCGTCTGTTATATCGACGGTGATTATAGGGCCCTTTTTCGGAGGCGGCGCGGGCTTGTGACCGGCAGCCGGCGCCGCTTTCGGCGGAGCAGGCTTTGCGGGAGGAGCAGGTTTGGCCGCGTCTTTTTGAGCGGCCGCAGGCTGAGTGGTCGCGGGCTCGCCTTTTTCCGAAGCGCCCTCCGCCGTTGGCGTCAGCGAAGGTTTTTCCACCTGGGGGAGCGCCGCTTCGACCTTTGCTTCGGTCTTGGGTTTTTCCCCGGGCGGCAGCGTCTCTTTGACGCGGGCTTCTACCTCCTCGGCAGGCGCGCGGCTTCCGGCCTCCGGCGGGAGCGGTTGCGCCTTTTCAGGCACATCGGCCCCAACGGACGGCTGCTCGCCCGTTTTTTTGTCTTTGACGTCCTCCGCCCCGTCCTTGCTCTCCGGTGTATCCT
>DASTET010000641.1:0-3072 GCA_035709445.1 Blastocatellia bacterium
ATCGCGCAGCAACACGAACAAACGAAGCAAGGCCATTCGCCGCCCTACGTCGAAACGGCGCCGCTAAATCAAACCACAGAATTAACCACAGAGGACACGGAGCAACACAGAGGAAATTCTCTGTTGCTCCGTGTCCTCTGTGGTTAATTGTATCGGTCGCTTACTTTGTTACCCGACAATGTTGAGGAGCGTGCCGAGCGGGCGATGATGAAAGACGCGGGGCGCGTTCTCGAGCACCTCTTCAAGCGTCGTCACACCGTTGAGCGCCTTCACCATCCCATCTTCCTGCATGGTGCAGAGATTACACGAATCAAGGCTTATCTGCCTGATCTCCTGCATCGTCCGCTTCAAAAGGATCGCGTCGCGTATGTCGGCATTCGGGACGAGCAGCTCGTATATGCCGACGCGACCGCGATAGCCCGTGAAATTGCAGGAAGTGCATCCCTTTCCCTGCCACAGGGTGAACCTGCTCATGTCCTGTCTGTCGAGCCCGAATCGTCTGAGCGTGCGGTCTTCGGGGTGGTACTGGACGCGGCAGTTCGGGCAGACTTTGCGGACGAGCCGCTGAGCCAGGATCGCTCCGATGGTCGAAGCGATGAGCGAGGTCTCTATCTCCATATTTATGAGTCGCACGAGCGCCCCTACGGAGTCTTCCGTGTGGAATGTGGCGAATACCTTGTGGCCGGTTAGCGCGGACTGGACCGCTACATCGGCTGAGAACTTATCGCGTATCTCGCCGATCACTATTATGTCCGGGTCCTGGCGCACTATCGAGCGGAGCGTCTCGTTAAAGGTGAGCCCTATCTTCTCGTTTATCGAGCATTGAGATATGCCGTCTATCACGTATTCGACCGGGTCTTCGCAGGTGATGATCTTCACCGTGGGGTCGTTGCAGTGATCTATGGAGCTGTAAAGCGTAGTGGTCTTGCCTGACCCGGTAGGCCCCGTGATCAGCGTGATGCCCGAAGGCGCGGCCAGCACGTCGTCGCTGTACATCTTCAGGATGTTCGGAGCAAACCCCAGCTCTTGCAGGCTTATCAGCGACGCCTTATTGAGTATCCTGAGCACGACGTTCTCGCCGAATACCGTTGCATAGAATGAGACCCGTATATCGATCTCCTGTTTATCGGTCTTTACGAATATGCGGCCGTCCTGGTGCTTGCGCCGCTCGGCCACGTCCGCGTCGGCCAGTATCTTTATGCGGGAGACGATCCGAGGAGTGTAGTCGCGCGGAAAATCCATCTTGTGGACGAGCACACCGTCGAGGCGGTAACGGACGCGCAGCTTGTTCGCCATCGGTTCGAGGTGAACGTCGCTCGCCCCTTCTTCGATGGCCCCGCGTATCAACTGATCTACCATCTGGACCACGCGGTCTTCCGCGCTCTGGGATTGGGCCTGCGCTTCGAGCGTGTGGTACTTGACCTTTTGATAGTCGGCGATGCCCGCCTCCTTGCTCTGAAGGAGCGCGTCGACCATATCGAGCTTCTGAGAGATCATCGTGCTCGTTGCGAGCGCAAGCCGCACGCGGCAGTTAAAGAGCCGCGCGATCTCTTCTATAAAAGCGGTGTTCGTGGGGTCGGCGACGAGGAGCTGCAACTGCCCGTTTTCGATCCTTATCGGCAGGGCAATCTCTCGCCGCAGGTACTTGAGCGATATACGCCGGACAAGCTGTCCGTCTATTTGAGTGATGTCGGGGTCGAGCAGGGGGAGGGAGAATTTCTCGGACAGCGCCTCGATGACGTGGCGCTCCTCGATGAGCCCCATATCGATGAGTATCTCGCCCATGCGGCGGGCGCGAGGCGCGGTCTTGCGCTGGACTTCGAGCGCGTCCATCACGTCGCGTTCGGTGATGAGTCTTCGGGCGACGAGTATCTCGCCCGTCCTCTGTTTGCTTCGCTGGCGGCGGAGGAAATCCTCAAGCCGCGCCCCGCTCACAAGATTCATCTCAACCAGCACGTCGGAGAGCGACTTCTGCCCTGCGAGATGCTGTTGAACCCTCCGAGCCTTTGTTAACTGGTCCTGCGTTATAATTCCTTCGCTGATAAGCGCTCTTTCAAAACGTTCGTCTGTCGAAAGCTGGAGCATCGCGCCTCATAAAAACTGAATGATTCTATTTATGACCTGGGCGGGGGCAATTGAAGTGACAGCCAGAAGATCATAAACCATAGGCATCAAAAAATCAGGAGTAATTTTGATAGGTCGTTGCTGTGGTCAAAATAGACTCCTGAAATCATTTCGCTTACCTCAATGCTAAGAATTTCGGCCAAAAGCAGCGACAAAGGGATTGAGCGCGCCAGCATGAGGTTAAGGCTCAATCGTTTACCGGGAATCTTGCGAAATCATTGTGGAGAGTCTTGCGAAACCATTGTAATCACAGGAGATATATTGTCATACGAGTGCTGATTTACTAACATGTCATTGTAGTTTCTGGTTGTATCTGGCGGGCCGAATTTACTGACCAAAGTCGCGCGGCCTCATAGAACAATGTCAGGTATTACGAGCAAGGGGTATTGGGTTTAATGCAATTGAAGGATCGTTGTGCCGGTATAAAGGTGAAGGGCCTTTTCAGGTTTACCTCAGCCGCTCTAGTAGTTTTCTCCATTTTAATTTTTTCAAAGACAGCAGGCGCTCCCAGCGTATATGCGGAGATTACCGAAGATCCTGACTTTCAAGTGGTCATGCCTTCGAGCGGTAACGCGGACATTGACAGCTTCATCCTGGAATCTGCAGCAAAGCACGGCGTAGATCCGAAACTGGTTTACTACGTAATCCGGCAGGAGTCTGATTTCAAGCTGAATGCCCGATCAGGCAAGAACGCGCAGGGGTTAATGCAGATGATCCCTGCAACGGCAGAGAGATTCGGAGTAAAGAACCCTTACGACCCACGGCAGAATATAGAAGGCGGCGTGAGGTATCTGCGCTGGCTGCTTAAAGAGTTTAAGGGTGATGTAAGACTTGCACTCGCCGGTTACAATGCAGGTGAAGGCGCGGTGAAGAAACACGGTTACAAGATACCTGACTATAAAGAGACGAAGAACTACGTTCGCAAAATCGTAGGCGCGTACGCAAAGA
>DASTET010000642.1:0-3537 GCA_035709445.1 Blastocatellia bacterium
CCAGCAGCAGGCGGCCATTCAATTCATAAAAGAAGTGCTCAAGCCCGGCGATGGCATCTCGCTGTTCTCCGTAGGGCTTACGCCCAGAAGGGTCAAGGCGCGCACGACAAGCGGCGAAGAGGCTATACAAGGCATCCTGGCGATTGAGCCTTTGAAAGAGCCGACCGCTTTCTTCGATTCAGTTGTCGAAGCCGCCCGCTACACAGAGAAGTCCACCGATACGGGCAGCCGGCGCGTGCTCGTAGTAATCTCGGATGGGGAAGAAAACTTCAGCACAAGAAATGATCTCGATGACGCGCTTCGCGAGTTACAGAGGAACGATTGCCTGTTTTATGCAATCAACCCGAGTGGCAGAGGAATCAGGCTGAACACCATCAGCCTCAAGGGACAGAGCAACCTGGAAGCGATGGCGTCACAAACCGGCGGCAAAGCGTTTAATCTCGCAAAGCTGGAGGAGCTCGCCTGGGTGTTTCGTCTGATAGCGGAGGATCTTCAGGCGCAATACCTGTTCGGCTATTACTCTGCGGATGAACGAGCAGACGGCGGATTCAGGCGAATCACCGTGCGCTCGAAGAGGCCAAACCTCCGTATACGCGCGCGACAGGGTTACTACGTGCCAAAGGCCGAAGAGAGCCAAAAGGAGAAGTAAGGATATGTCCGGCCTCTTGCAGCGATTTTGCTGATCAGCTTCGCTTCAAGTCAATCCGCCAGTTATTCCCACCACCCGTAGCAGGTCGCAATCTCTTTCCGCATTAATGAATTGTCGAGAGCCTATATGCTTTTATCGCATAGACTGAAACCTTATGCCCTCCTGCATCACTGACTACCTGAATTCATTCGTTTTTGAGGAGACGACATGCAGACTCTCTGGCAGGACCTGCGTTACGGCTTGCGCATGCTCATCAAGAATCCCGGCTTCACCGCCGTTGCCGTGCTCACGCTCGCGCTTGGAATAGGCGCAAACACGGCCATCTTCAGCGTCGTCAATACAGTCTTGCTTCAACCGCTGCCTTATAACGATCCCGACCGGCTCGTTATGGTCTGGGAGGAAGACACAAAAAGGGGATATCCGCGCGATACGCCTGCGGTGGCTAACTTTATCGACTGGCGTGATCAGAACCAGGTCTTTGAAGCTATGGCGGCAATGGCCGATGCGAGCTTTAACCTGACGGGAGCTGGCGAGCCGGAAAGACTTGAGGGCCGGCGGGTCTCGGCAAGCCTCTTTCCTTTGCTGGGGGTTGAGCCCCACTTGGGCCGCGCCTTCTTGCCAGAAGAGGATCAACCGAGCGTCAATCGTGTGGTCATCTTGAGCCACGGATTGTGGCAGCGCCGGTTCGGCTCCGACAACGAGATTATGGGGAAGCCTCTCACCTTGAATGGCGAAAGCTACACGGTCGTAGGCGTAATGCCGCCCGGCTTCCGATTCCCAAACGGCGAGACCGGGCTCTGGGTCCCCATAGCATTCACCCCGCAGCAAGCGGCCAGCCGGGGAAGTCACTACCTGAATGTCGTCGCGCGTATGAAGCCTGGCATCACCCTCGAACAGGCGCAGGCGGAGATGAGCACTATAGCCGAACGGCTTCAGCAACAGTACCCCGATACAAATACCGGTCTGGGCGCAGTAGTCGTCTCGCTGCACGAACAGCTTGTGGGCGATATAAAACCGGCCTTGCTCGTACTGCTGGGCGCGGTCGGGTTTGTCTTGCTTATAGCCTGCGCCAATGTCGCCAACCTCCTGCTTGCCCGCGCCGCCGCTCGCCAGAAAGAGATAGCCGTGCGTACCGCGCTCGGCGCGAGCCGACTGCGATTGCTCCGGCAATTTCTAACAGAGAGCGTTTTGTTATCGGCGCTCGGCGGCGGTGGCGGATTATTGATGGCGCTGTGGGGAGTAAATCTGCTGAGAACCTTCATCCCGAAGAACATCTCTCAGGTCCAGTCGATCACGATTGATGCCGGGGTGCTGGTCTTCACGCTGCTAGTCTCGCTGCTTACGGGCCTGATCTTCGGCCTGGCCCCCGCCGCGCAGGCATCAAGCTTCAATCTTAATGAAACCTTGAAGGAGGGGGGCAGAGACTCGGCGACGGGGAGTCGCGGCAATCGCATTCGCGGGCTACTGATCACGACCGAGATCGCCGTCTCGCTCATCCTGCTGATCGGCGCCGGGCTGTTGATTAACAGCTTTCTTCGCCTGCGCAGCGTCGATCCGGGATTCCGCACAGACAATCTGCTGACGATGAGGATAGTGCTCTCGGAGCAGAAGTATACTGACCAGCCCCGGCGCGCTGCCTTCTATAGAGAGTTGGTACGCCGCATTGAGAGCCTGCCGGGCGTTCAATCAGCGGCCGTCACCAACTGGATTCCTTTAGTCCTACAGGGTGATTCTATCGGAGTCAGCATCGAGGGGCAGCCCGATCCGGGGCCTGGCCAGATGCCCATCGTGGTGACGAGGGTCATCCACCCCAACTATTTTCGTACGATGGGCATTGAGTTGCTGGAGGGGCGGCAGTTCGACGAGCGGGATAGAGTTGACTCTCACAGGGTGATCATCGTCAGCGAGACGATGGCGCGCCGTTTCTGGCCCGGTGAAGTCGCAGTCGGGAAACGCATCAAGCCGGGGCCTCTCAACTCTTCCGCCCCGTGGTTAGAGATTGTGGGGGTGGTAAAGGACGTCCGGCAATTCGAGCTCGGCGCGAACCCGAAGCCGCAGATGTATGTGCCTTACGAGCAGCCCGTATTCTTCCGCCCGAGCCACCTTGTCATAAAAACGGATGTCGAGCCGCTCGGCCTTGCGGCCGCGGTGCGCAGCACGGTGTGGGAGATAGATAAAGACCAGCCGGTCTCCAACATCACCACGATGGAAGGTGTTCTCTCGGAATCGATCGCGCGGCAGCGTTTCAGCACGCTTCTGCTCGGGATATTTGCAACGGTAGCGCTTGTGCTTGCGGCGGTGGGCATCTACGGCGTTATGAGCTACTCGGTCGCGCAGCGCACGCATGAGATGGGCCTGCGCATGGCGCTCGGCGCGCAGAGTCGGGATGTGCTGAAGCTGGTCATCGGTCAGGGGCTACGTATGGCGATTGCGGGTATAACGGTCGGGCTGGCAGCCGCATTCGCCTTGACTCGCCTGATGGGGAGCCTGCTGTATGGGGTGAGCACGGTCGACCCGTTGACGTTCGCGGGCGTGACGCTGTTGCTGCTGAGCGTGGCGCTCGCAGCCTGCTACGTGCCGGCCCGCCGCGCTACCAAGGTGGATCCTATGATCGCGCTCAGATACGAGTAGCCGGTGATAGGTAACGGCAAAGAGAGAGCCGAGTGATCGGCTCCCTCTCTGCGTTCTGCTTTAACATATCGGCCCTTCATTCAAGGGCAGGCACAGGTATTATTCGTCGTGTTTCGATCCGTGATGGTAAAGGAGCTGGATGGCGAGAAGATTTGGATGCCCGCGCTGCCTCTACCCAGGCAGGTATCAACCCTGGCCGTCGCCCTGCCTGTCGGCAGGCTTGCTTCGAGCGTCACGACACACCCTCTCGACCTTAA
>DASTET010000643.1:0-5278 GCA_035709445.1 Blastocatellia bacterium
CCGCAGCGGGCGGCTCCATCGGCGCGTGCGACAGGTGCGGCACATAATACTCGGCTTCGTGAGTCTTCCCGCCTTTTGCGAACTCGGCATCGACGTCGCCCACGTTGCGCACGACCTTTTGAGGCTTGCGGACGGTCTCGATAAGCTCCTTCTTGTAGGCCGTCGAGTCGTAGCTCGCGTTTTCGCCCGCCTCCCACTCGACCTTGAGCTTTTCGCGGCCCTGCATCGCGGCCCAGGTGTTATCCGCGATAACGGCCACGCCGCCCAGCGGCTTGAATCCGTGCGGCGGTTTGAATCCTTCTATCAATACCGTCTGCCGCACGCCGGGGACCTTGCGCGCTTCCGCGTCATCATAGCTCTTCAGCTTTCCGCCGAGAACAGGCGACCGTTCTATCGATGCATAGAGCATCCCAGGCATCCGCGCATCGATGCCGAAGACGCCTTTGCCCGAGACCAGGTCCGCGCGGTCGACTATAGGCATCTCTTTTCCGATGTAGCGAAACTCTGCCGGCGTCTTGAATTTCAGCTCTTCCTTCTTCGGGACCGGCAGCTTTGCCGCAAGCGGGGCAAGCTCGCCGTATCCAAGCTTGCGTTTGCTTGGCGTGTGGACCACTTCATGATTTTGCGCCTTGCACTCCGATACGGGCACACCCCACTTCTGGGCCGCCGCAAGCTCAAGCATAAGGCGGGCGCTTGCTCCGGCCTCGCGCATGATGTCGTAAAAATCGCGGATCGAGCAGGAGCCGTCCGTGTTCTGCGAGCCGTACTTCGCATCGCCGATAGCCTGTTCGACCTTTACCCGCTTCCAGTCGGCCTCCATCTCGTCGGCCACGACAGCGGGCAGCGCGCTGCGAATGCCTGTGCCCATCTCGGAACGGTGCGCCACTATGATCACGGTGCCGTCGGGCTCGAGCCCGACGTAGACGCTCGGATGCCATGCGGCGCTGTCGGCATCTGCCGCCGCGCTTGCCAGCGAATCGGCGGGCAAAACGCGCGCGGCCAGAACCATCGCCCCGGCTGAGAATATGCCGCCGAGAAATGCGCGTCGGCTGACTACTTCGATTCGGCTCATCTCTTCACCTCCGCTGCCTGTTTGATAGCCTGTCGTATGCGCTGGTAGGTCCCGCAACGGCAGATGTTGCCCCGCATCGCGGTGTCGATATCGGCGTCCGTCGGCCTGGGCTTCTGTCTGAGGAGGGCAGCCGCCTGCATGATCTGCCCGCTCTGACAGTAACCGCACTGAGAGACGTTGACCTGCATCCAGGCTTGCTGTAGCGGGTGGCTGGCGTCTGAAGAGAGGCCCTCAATCGTTGTGATCTTCTTTCCGGCCACGCTCGAAATCGGAGTGATGCACGACCGCGCCGCTTCGCCGTTGACATGCACGGTGCAGGCGCCGCACAGTGACATGCCGCAGCCGAACTTTGTGCCTGTGAGTCCGAGCGTATCACGTAACACCCATAATAATGGCATATCGGGGCTGACCTGCACGGTCTCTCTTTTCCCGTTTACGATAATTGTGATCGCTGTCATCGAGCTTCTCCTTGTCTTAAAATCCCTGACAATTAAATCAGACCGCACGAGATTCGAGCAAAATCATTTCGGGCATCGCCGCCGAGAATTCACTTCTTCGGGTCGTTGGCATTGATAAACGCGACGAGGTTATCGAGGTACTCTTTCGGCATGAAGCCCGCCATAATGGCTGTCAGGTGCGACTTTCCGGGCAGGATCACATTCTTGAAGTTCTTCGCCTCTCGCGCCAGTCTAGCAGTCCTCGCGTTTGGTCTGTCGTACTCGCCGTTGATCGCAAGCATCGGGATATCAAGCTTCGTCAGGTCCAACCGTGGTCCGGCGGGCTGTTGTCGCGCAGAGGCGGCGGCCTGAAGCGCGGCCCGGCGTTGCTCCTGTTGTTTCACAAGTTCTTCGACCGTGATTCCGAGGACGGCAGCCCTGCGCTCGCGCAACGCTCTGGAAGCGATCTCTTCCTGCGGGTCGCGCCCCTCCTTGTCCTTCGGCGTCTTCGCCCTCCACTCAGGGTCGACTTCGGGGATGCCCGAACCGCCGAAGCTCGCCGTAATAAAACGGTCTGGAACGAGCGCCAGCAGACGCGCGACAATCCCGCCGCCCATAGAGTAACCATGAAAGTGCGCCTTTCCGATCTTGAGATGATCCATCATCTCGATCACGTCCTCGGCCCGCCCCGCGCCGTGAGGCTCGGGCTTATCACTCTTGCCATGATTGCGGCAATCGAGCGCCACTACCATGTGATTCTTGGCGAGCGCCTGGGCTATGCCGTTTTCGAACCAGTTGCCATACGCGGTCCCTGTATAGCCGTGAATCAGGATGACGGGAGTTCCCTTGCCCAGAACGTAGTAGTGAATCTTCACCCCGTCGGAGGTCTTGAAATAAGCTTCCTCCGGTTTGTCCTGAGCGAAGGCCGCGCCCGATATCACAGCGATAGACAACACGATAGAGAAGATAATCCGTCTTTGCATTTCATCTCTCCTTTCCTTATCTCTTCTTCTGCTTCGAGAGATAAGCCTTAGACTGCTGTCGTACGATATCGATCAGATTGCCCATGGCAAGATGCACGTCGATCAGGTGAAGTCCCCAGTCAGCCTGGACCTGCCCGTTTACGACCACATCTCCAACTATTTCGTCGGTGCGCGGGTCTTCCGGGTTGCCATGCACGGTGACGGCAAGATAGGAGCCTTTTTCGTCTGAGACGCATTCGCTGGTGAGCAGACCGGGGACGCTCACAAAGGGGGTATTTATCGGTTGCGCGGGCGTGACCCAGGGTCTCGGTTCGGCCGAAGACCCGAGACTGCGACCGGCTGACGCAAGATAGGCGCGCAGCTCGCCGCTGCCGCCGCCCAGCGCCGCCGGGTTCGTGCATGCGGCAACGAGGTCGCTTCCCTGCACTCGCCCGAACCGCGAATTTGCCGGGGGCGGCACGTCAGAGCGAAACGAAACGTATGCGATTACGCACCCGGTCTGTGACGCCGAACGGCAGAGCGGCATCTGTTTGAATGCGCCGCCCACATCCTTGCCCTTCGGCACGGGAACATTCGTCCCGAGCAGCAGCGCGGAGACGATGCGATCCTGCACGGGCTTGCCATCGATCTCGTTGCGGATAAGCTGCGTGAGCACGCCCGATCCTTGCGAGTGGCCGATGAGCACTACGCCTCGCCCCTGGTTGTCGTGTTCGAGATAGTATTTCCACGCGTCGACCACATCGTTGTATCCAAGCGCCCGATCGATAGTCACGGGGCGGCCTGCGAGCGCGGATCGCAACGCCGTCAGCGTCACCTGCCGGTAGAGCGGCGCGAATACGCGGCAGACGGACCCGAACCGCGCCGCTTGCGCGCGGATCACCGCGAGCTCTTCCGGCCCCGCGCTCATGTCGCTGTTGGGAGTCTGGTCCATAGAGACGGTCGGGTAGACATAGAAGCAATCGACCGGCGCATTGGGATCAGCGGCCCATTTCTCGACCGTCAGCTTGCCGTTGGCAGCGACGACTGTGGTGGTGAGATCGACGGCGCAGGCGTCCTGTCGGCCCGGACGACAAAGCCAGGACTGCGGCTTGCTGTAATCGTTCTTTGTCACCGCCTGCGGCGGCGCGGGCGTTTTCTCCTGCGGGAAGGATGGCATCGCCAGGCAGACCATCATGCATGCGAGTAGAGAGGGCATCCTGCTCTTTTTCATGTTCAACTCCTATCTTGAAGAATTGGCTGTTGTAATGATCAGCGGCGCTTCTGAAACTGCTCGATGAAATCGAGCTGCTCCTTGAGCAGATGATTTCGCACCTGGGGCGCAGAGCCGAAATCCATATAAGGCTCCGACTCGCGGCTGTAAGGTTTCCACTCGGGCAGCCCCTTGCCGTTGGGATTGCCGGTCGTCGCAAAGTTGACCCAGTAACTCGACATCATATCGGCCAGCCTGTGATCGGCCTCTTGATATGGATTGTTCCTCTGTTTGAGATTGTTGAAGACGTAGATGATCTCCGCCGCGTGATAGGCCCCGAGGTACTTGCTGTTTGGGTTCGGCGGGACATGGCTGAAAAAATAGAGCCATGGTTTTGAGCGGCCCGTAGCCGTCATGCGCGCCCAGGTCCTCATCGGCTGGGTGAAAGACAGATCGCGCAGACTGCCCAGGTACGCCGCCGATATGTCGGCTTCGCTCTTCACAGGATAGACCGCGTCGAACTCTTTGATCATCTGCCCGTATTGCGGCTCCACGCGCTTGCGGTACTCCTCCATCGTCTTCGGCACCATGGCGGGCGCAGTGAGCGATGTCATCTCGTTCGCGTTCGAGCCAACGATCACCGGCACGTCGTTCTGCTTGCCTTGCGCAAAGATGTTTCGAATCTCGTCGGGAAGCACCCATCCATCGACGACCGGCTGGGTCCTGAACTTTCTCCCCTCGGGATCGTTGTTGAAGACTTCGACTATCTTCTCCGCAGGCAACGCGCGCAATGCTTTGATCGAGTCGGCCCCCGCAGCCTTCGCAAAGGCGGCGCCGATCTTTTCCGCCGAGGGGCGCGCGTCGCGGTCCTGCTTCAGATAAGTCATAGGCCCGAACTGTCCGCCGCTCTGGCCGATGGCGCGATGAAACAGCCCCCTTGCAAGCGGCGATGCGACGAGCACGTTGACGCTCCACGAGCCTGCCGACTCGCCGAAGATCGTCACTCGACCGGGGTCTCCTCCGAAGGCCCCGATGTTTTTCTGAACCCATTTGAGCGCGGCAATCTGATCGAGCACGCCGTAATTCCCCGATGAGCCTTCGGGCGACTCGGCGGTCAATTCCGGATGCGCGAGATAGCCGAGCGGGCCGAGACGGTAATTGACCGTCACGAGCACGACCCCTTTCTTTGCCAGCTCCGTCCCCTCATAAACCCGGTTCGCGCCCGACCCGCGAGTCAACGCGCCCCCGTGAATCCATACCATCACCGGACGCCTTTCGCCCGGCTTTGCGGCCGTCCAGACGTTGAGGTATAGACAATCCTCGCTCTGTTTTTGCGGCGGCGAGTAAAAGAGCGACCCCTGCGGGTAAGGCGCTTGCGGGCACTCCGGCCCGTAGGCGTTACACTGGCGGACGCCTTCCCACGCCGGGACCGGCTGGGGCGGCCTCCAACGCAGATCGCCAACGGGTGGCGCGGCGAAAGGTATCCCTTTATAGCTTCGCACCCCTTCAGCAACCGTGCCTGAGATCAGCCCTCCCTCAACCCGGACCGCGTCGTTTGTGGAAGCGGCGTTTGCCGCTAATGTCAGCGCGAAGGCGA
>DASTET010000644.1:0-5086 GCA_035709445.1 Blastocatellia bacterium
GGCCTGCGAGTCCGCGCCCCGCTCGTGACAATCCGAGATGTATGAATCGATGACCGATGTGCGCGCGCTGTTTAAGGCTATGCCGCGACGGAGGCTGGCGGTCGCAGAGCCGTGTATGAAGCAGCGGTCAAAGATGATGTCGTGAGGGATAGAGTCGAGCGAAGTCTGATCGTCGTCGCCCAGAGAGATGAGAGATGAGATACGACTGACCGAGTCTGCTATGGAGAGCTCTATCCCGATGAACCGGTAGTGATGAGCGCCCGGAGATGTCCTTATGACGGGGCTGCTGTTAGGGCTGAGCAGCTTCGGCATCAGTTTACTTTGAGACGGGCTGACGCGCACGCCTTCGGGCATCGAGCTATCGGGCGCCGAGGACCGTATTACGATCCACCTGTTGCCTTCTTTTCTGGGCAGCTTGAAGTTACCCTGAAACTCGGCCCCGGCTTCGAGCACGATCTGGTCGCCGGGGCGGGCCGTGTTGAGCGCCGCCTGAAAGTCGCCGCCCCTGCGCAGTGTGATGACCTTTCCCGCCGGTCGCTCGTACTTTGTTTCGAGAATGACCTCAGGCAACACCGGCTCCCGAAGATTCGATCCACGGGTTGCCCGCGTGTCCTGATCCGGTTTCGTTAAGCTGTCTGAAAGGTCGCCATTCCCGCTCGTGCCGATCGCGACACACAAAGCAATGCCGGTTAACAGGCCAAGCGCGACAATCGTTTTGCGATAGCTGATCATCTCCAACTCTTTACTACTCCTGCCGACCCGCCGCGTTGTCAGTGGGCGGGGACGTAGGCAGGGGTCTCGGAAAAGGCCTCTTGCAGCACCCTGCCCGTCATCCCTATGGGTATCGGAAGCCCTAACAGGCTCAGCAGAGTGGGCGCTATATCCAGGTTATTGCATTCAGAGATTCGACCGCCTCGGCGTATGCCGGGACCGTAGAGCAGCATCATGCCTTTGGGGTCGTGACAACCAGACTTCACCGTCTCCGAGCTGTAGACCAGGTCCTCGTAGCGGAAGGAATCGTCCTTCTCCCGGTGCGGGAAATAACAGCGCGAGTCTTCCGAAGTCTCGTCATAAAACTTCAGACAGACGGTTATGCTGTTATCGACCGCCTGAGTCCAGAACATCGGGCGGTCGGGCTTATCTATATAGGCGGCTTGCAGCGCGTTGAGGATGAAATCCCGGTCTTCGGGACCGTCCGCGTAGATATTGAACTGGTCGGACATGGTCGAGAGCGCGCGGGCGCGTCCTTCTACGCCGAGAATCTGTAACAGCCGATCCAGCGAGCGTACCTGGCTGATGGGTTTCCCCTTTCTGAGAGGGCTGATGAACGGTTTCTGGCCCATGCTGGAGGCCACTGCAAGCACCGTGTTGCCATCCAGCAGCTTGAGCATTCTTTTTAACAGCTCATCGGCGATGCGGTAGCCGTGCTCGATAGCTCCTGAAAATGCGCGCACCTCTTCTGCCGGGGGGCGCTGGGGGAACGCCTCCGGCTGCATGGCCCTCCAATAGGTGTGCATGTAATGCGCCACATGGTTGGTGTGAAAGGTGGCAAATTCCGGCCTGTGGCGGCGGTAGAGCCGGCTGAAGAAATTGAAGTTCACCAGGGGCTGGAGCGCCACGCGCCGCCAGCGCGATTCCGGGACCAACCGCTCATGCGCCAACTGGCGCGTTATCCGGGCCATAGTCCGGGCTCGCAGGCCGAGCGCGAACAGCTTTGCGCCCAGCCGCGCCTTGTACCATAACCCATCCTGGTCCGCCGGCAGACGGATCGACCGTGTGTAGGTGAGATTCAACTCCTGAATCGGCCTGAGGGATTCCGGATAGGTTGCCGGGTCCGGCGCGAAGGTGTCAGGGATATAGAAACCCTTCACCCTTTGCGGCGGCCATGAGCAGAGACTCCCATAAACCCCAACGCGCAGCCCCTCTTCATGACAGATTTCCCAGATGCGCTTTGCGCCTATCGTCTCGGGCGGTTGCTGCAAGTAATATATCTTGTGGTCCTCTTGCCTGTGACCCGTATAGACGGTGGTCCATGTGATCCAGGGGTCCAACTGCGGCGGCAAGTCGACGCTCACGGGGGCGGCCCATGTCCCCTCGCGCTTGATCCGCGCGAAGGTAGGCAGTTTGCCCTGCGCTATCAACGGATCTATTAGATTCCAGGTGATCTCGTTTAATTCGACAAGCAAGACTTTCCTCCGCGCTGCATTCCCGATTCCCATTTGATACTCCTTGCTCGACACGGCAGCGATTACGATGCCGCCACTACCAGCACACTCCCTGGTAACTCTTTCGGCCATCCCCTACGTCCAGGAGACGGACCAGGTCGATGACCACCCGCCCGTTGTTTAGTTTGTCTTCGAGCACGCGGAACTCTTTTTCCTTCTTCCCGACGATGATCACCTCGGAAGATTCGATCACCTGGTTCAGGTCCGGATTCATCAGCGAGGAGATGTGCGGAATCTCCTGCTCGATGTAGTGCTTGTTCGCCCCGAACAGACGCGCAAGCTCGACGTCGCGGTCGTAGATCGAGAGCTTCAGCCCCTTGCCTATCAGTGATTCGATCAGCGTCACCATTGGGCTCTCGCGCAGATCGTCTGTTCCGGATTTGAAGCTGAGGCCGAGCACGCCGACGTTCTTTCGCCCGGTCTCGAGCACCATCTGTATGGCCCGCTCGATCTGCCCCCGGTTGCTGGTCAGGACCGAATTCAGGAGCGGGACTTCGACATCCATCTCCCTGGCTTTATAGGTGAGCGCGCGCAGGTCTTTCGGCAGGCACGATCCGCCGAAGGCGAAGCCCGGCTTCAAATACATAGGCGACAGGTTCAGCTTGTCGTCTTTGCAGAAGACCTCCATCACACGGTGGCTGTCCGCGCCGAGCCCTTTGCAGATGTTGCCGATCTCGTTTGCGAAGGCGACCTTAAGCGCGTGAAAGGCGTTCGATGCGTACTTGACCATCTCGGCCTCTTTGATCCCCACGGTCAATACCGGCGCGTTCGTCTGCGCGTAGAGCCTGCGTAAAGCGGCCGCAGTATCTTCGTCTTCCGCCCCGATGAGAGTGAAAGGCGGGTTCTCGAAGTCTTCAATCGATGTGCCTTCGCGCAGGAACTCAGGATTGACCGCCACGCCGAAATCACGACCCGCGCGCTTGCCCGAATAGACTTCGAGCGTCGGTATGATGGTCTCTTCCATAGTGCCCGGAAGCATCGTGCTCCGAATGACGACTATGTGATGACGCGATGTGGCCGTAAGCGCCTCGCCTATCTCGCGGCAGACGCGCTTGACGAATGTAAGGTCGAGGCTGCCGTTCGCCTTGCCGGGAGTGCCGACGCACACAAGCGAGAGGTCGGAGCCTGCGACCGCTTCTGCCGCATCGGTCGTCGCCCTGAGCCGCCCTTCCTTAACCGATCGGCCAATCAAGTCGTCTATGCCTGGCTCGACAATCGGGCTGCGCCCGCCGTTGATGATATCGACCTTCAACGGGTTCACGTCCGCGCCGATCACATCGTGCCCGGAGCGGGCGAAGCAAGCCGCGCTCACGCATCCCACGTATCCCAATCCGAAAATGCTCAGCTTCATCTCGTCAGCTCTCGCTCCGTTTCTATGATTGAAAAGCAACCACAGATGAACACAGATGATTATCCGTGTTCATCTGTGTTCATCTGTGGTTTTATCCCGGTCCTTCGAATCGATGGCGCAGGCGCTTTGCGGCGCGCGGCTCGCTCGCATATCTGCGAGAAGGCGGAAGCGGCGCGGCCCCAGCCGAACTGCTCGTTCACGCAACGGTAAGCCTGCTCGCCTATCCGCGCCGCAAGCCTTTCATCGGTCATCACGCGGACCACCGCCTCAGCGAACCGCTCGGGATGGTCCGCTATCAGCAGCTCGCGCCCGTCGCGCAGCGGAAGCCCCTCTGCCCCGATGGTGGTCGAGATGACGGGCCTTGCCATAGCCATCGCCTCGAATATCTTTAGCCTCGTACCCCCGCCTATGCGGATAGGCACGACGAAGGCGGCGGCGCGGGCCACATAGGGGCGAATATCTTCGACCCTGCCTGTCACCTGAATTCTGCGATTCTGCTCGGCGAGCGCGAGCAGTCGTCTGGTCGGGTTTCGTCCGACCACCGTGAGCGACACGCCGGGCAGGTCGCGCGCGATTGCCGGGAGAATACTCTCCGCGAAGTATATGACCGCGTCTTCGTTTGGCATCCAGTCCATCGAGCCTGTAAAGACAAGCTGATAAGGGTCGCGCGCGCAATCGATCGGCTTGAAATAGTCGGTGTCTACGCCCGTGGGCACGTCATAGACCTCGCTGGCCCTGAACTCGTTCGATATCTGGTCGCGGTCCTCGCGCGAGACGGTTATAACCACATCGAAGCTGCGGCACGCGGCCTTCTCGTACCAGTACATCTTGCGCCACTGTTCGAAGAAGTATGCCTTGCTGAGCGCGCCCGATTGCGTCTCGTAGTGTCGCCGCCAGATCATAGATTCGACGTTGTGCTGGAAGAGCACGGAGACGGCCGGGCGGCAGCTCGGCAGGTTGACGCTCGGCACAAGGAAGTCCGAGACCACGACGCTGTAACTGTCTCTTCGCAACTCCTGAGAGATTGCCCGGCGCATTGCGGCAGACCGGTACTTTTGCAGCGCGTAGGGGAGCGCCGAGCCGAGATTGAAAGCGAGGTCGCGATAGAAACGCGCGCTGAACCTCTTCGGCTCGTTTCGGGGCACGCCTATCAGACGGTCGCAGTACTCGTTTGCCTGCTCGAATGCCTCGGGCGGATCATCCGGGCTGACGAAAGAGAGATAGGTTATATCGTGCTCCTGCTTGAGCCGCTTGAGCATCTGATAGCTGCGAATCTTTCCTCCCTTGTCGACAGGGTGGAGCAGCTCGCTTTTCAGCCAGAGCATCTTCACCTTCACATCCCCTCTGCGGCGGTCTGGTAGCCCGTTCGCTCGCCCGTCATCTCCGCGTTTCGAATCGGTTCCCATACGACGTGGGTCTCGCCCCGAAAGAACTTGTCGAGCGCGGCCAGCACGGCGGCGTTGGCGAGCACGAAGTAGTAAGGAAGGCCGAGGAGTCGGAGCCTTAGCCC
>DASTET010000645.1:0-2927 GCA_035709445.1 Blastocatellia bacterium
AGTCACGGGCGGATCATATATGTAGGGAAGCCGGAAGCCAGAATCTTTCGCATTATCTCTCGATTCAAGCCGAGTGACATGAATCGGAATCAGCTTCGACCATCTTCTGGCTTCTGGCTTCTGACTTCTGTTATATTGCTCGTCTTTTGAGCGACAATTCGAGGTAGATATAATTGAGCATACTTGTTGATAAGAGCACGCGCGTCGTCGTGCAGGGCATAACGGGAAAAGAAGGCTCGTTCCACACGGCGCAGATGAGAGATTACGGCACGAATATCGTCGCGGGCGTAACCCCTGGCAAAGGCGGGGCCGGCCACGAAGGCGTCCCCGTATTTGATACCGTCGCCGAAGCGGTAAAGCAGACCGGGGCGAACGCAAGCGTCATATACGTTCCGCCGCCTTTTGCGGCAGACGCTATTATGGAAGCCGCCGACGCGGGACTGCCGCTCGTCGTTTGCATCACCGAAGGCATCCCTACTATCGATATGGTGCGGGCGTTCGACTATCTGCGGGACCGCGCGACCCGCCTCATAGGGCCGAACTGTCCCGGCATAATCTCGCCCGGGAAGTGCAAGATAGGCATCATGCCCGGCCATATTCACACGGAGGGGCGTGTGGGCGTTGTCTCGCGAAGCGGGACGCTCACCTATGAAGCCGTGCACCAGTTGACCGAGCTCGGTCTCGGCCAGTCGACCGCTATCGGAATAGGCGGGGACCCCGTGATCGGCACAAACTTTCTCGACGCGCTGAAGCTGTTCGAAGAGGACGCGGAGACCGAAGCCGTCGTTATGATCGGTGAGATCGGAGGGACCGCCGAAGAACAGGCCGCTCAATTCGTGCGCGATCATATGAGCAAGCCGGTCATAGGCTTTATCGCGGGCCAGACCGCGCCGCCGGGCCGACGTATGGGACACGCGGGCGCGATCATCGCGGGCGGGAAGGGGACTGCCGCCGAAAAGATGGCCGCGATGAAAGAGGCAGGCATACACGTCGTCAACAGCCCCGCCGACATCGGCGCGCGTGTTAAAGAAGTGCTCCGTTGAATTCCGGAGTTTTGGTTCTCCTTGAACAACCCAGAGCCTGAAAGCGATAATTCAGTATGCCTGAAGGGTCTGGAACAATCGGCAAATACCTGATCGCCATAGGGCTATTGATCGTGTTTGTGGGCGTGCTTGTCGTCATCGCAGGCCGTTTCCCCGGACTCAGAATAGGAAGGCTCCCAGGCGATATTTATATAGAGCGGGAGGGGTGGCGGTTCTACTTCCCGCTGATGACTTCGATAATTATAAGCATCATTCTCTCGCTCATCCTCTGGTTCTTCAGCCGGAGGTGAATTAGAGGAACACTGGTGAAGTCAAGAAAGAAGTCTGCTCGGATCGTCTGCGCAAATAATAACGAATTCTGGACCACGCAGAAGCAATTCTGGCAGTGGGTCCGCGAAGGATTGGTCGACGTCGTTAGCCAGCACCCGCTCACCGGCCGCTTTGGCGGAAAGCGAGAGAAACTGCTCGTAATGGTCCGCCACGTAGTCCTCGATAATGCATGCCCCGAACATAAGCAGGAAGTCTTGCACCGCTATTCTAAGCTCAAGCCGCACGTCACGAAGAGACATACTGAAGGCTGATAAGAGTTGCGTCGGGCTGCCGCGAATCCCTGAACGTGAAGACCGATTATTTCAAACTTGAAGAGAACCGGGCCTCTTTACGCACAGAAGTCCTCGGCGGCGTGACGACCTTTGCCACGATGGCATACATAATCTTCGTCCAGCCCGTAGTGCTCGGCGCTGCGGGGATGGACGCGGACGCGGTCTTTACCTCCACCTGTCTGATCACCGCTTTTTCAACCGTGCTGATGGCGCTGCTTGCAAATTATCCCGTAGCCGTCGCGCCGGCCATGGGCCATAACTTCTTTTTTGCATTCACGGTTGTCCTGGGGATGGGAATACCCTGGCAGGTCGCCCTTGGCGCAATATTCATATCAGGGGTCATCTTCATAGCCACGTCCTCATTCAACTTCAGAGAGCAGATAGTGCTCGCCGTTCCCGAATCGCTCAAGTCCTCGATAGCCTCAGGCATTGGCTTGCTCATCACGCTGATAGGAATGGAGTGGGCCGGTATCGTGCGGCTCGATGCGAATACCCTAGTACGGCTTGGCGACCTGAGAAGCCCGCCTGCCGTTGTTGCGCTGCTAGGGCTGCTCTCTATGGTCATACTGATCGCGCGCAAGGCTAAGGGCGCGATACTCATTGGAATGCTTATAGCCGCACTTGCCGCGATCCCTTTCGGCATACTAAAAATGCCGGAAGCGATCGTGAGCCTCCCTCCGTCTATTGCGCCGATCGCGTTACAGCTCGACATAGTGGGGGCGATAAGCCAGGGTTTGTTTGCCGTTATCTTCGTCTTCTTTTTCCTCGACCTTTTTGACACCGTAGGCTCGCTGATAGGCATAGCGCGACAGGCAGGGCTCATGAAGAATGGACAGCTTCCTCGCGCCGGTCGCGCGCTGCTTGCGGACGCCATAGGCACTACGGGCTCGGCCCTTGTCGGCAACACGACGATGGTCAGCTACATTGAGAGCGCATCGGGCGTGGCGGCGGGCGCGCGTACGGGGGTGGCCGCGCTGGTCGTGGCCGGGCTGTTTCTGGTGGCGCTCTTTTTCTCGCCGCTCGTCGCGGCTGTGAGCGGCGGTTATCCCATCACCGAAACCGTACTGATAGGCGGGCAGCAGGTGACGCGGACCTTCGTGCTCTATCCCATAACCTCTCCGGCGCTGATCGTGGTCGGGAGCTTCATGATAAGGGCAGTGCGCGATATAGACTGGGACGATTTCACCGAGTCGTTCCCGGCCTTTTTGACGATTGTGCTGATGCCGCTTACGTTCAACATCACGGACGGGATAGAGTTCGGCTTTATCGCTTATGCCCTGTT
>DASTET010000646.1:0-2685 GCA_035709445.1 Blastocatellia bacterium
CAACGCGGGCGGCTTTCAAGTAGACGGCGCGAGCGGCTCGGAGAACACTTTCATCATCGACGGGCAGGAAGTGACCAACTACCGCACCGGCGTGTTGAACACCAATAATAATCTGCCGTTCCAGCTCGTTCAGGAGGTGCAGATAAAGTCGAGCGGCTTTGAAGCCGAGTTCGGCGGCGCGACCGGCGGCGTCATCAACGTCGTGACCAAGGGCGGCACAAACGATTATCACGGCGAGTTCGGCGTGCAGTTCCGCCTAGCGGATTTGCAGGCGGGCACGCGCTCGTTCCTGCGTCGCTTCACGGCCACAGGCTTTCAGACTTCCGAATACATCCGCCCCCCGAAGAGCCAGGGGAATGATTATTTCCCGACCTTCAACCTCGGCGGCCCCATTGCGAAAGACCGGCTGTGGTTCTTCGGAAGCTACACCCCGCAGTTCCTGCGCGACGAGCGCACGTTCGAGTATGTCAGCTCCGATCCGCGCACGAGAAGCGGCGTTGCGGCGACAGAGACCTACAATCTGAAGCAGCGCAACGAATATGCTTTCTTCCGGCTCGACGCTGCTCCTACGAACAACATTCGTCTTGCGGGCACATTCACCTGGAACCCGATCGTAGTCGAGGGCGCAATACCTGCGTTCACCGATCTCACATCGGGGGCCGCGGGAATCCCTGAGGCCAATTTCGGCAACGTGACTTTGAGAGGGGCCGATTTTCTCGGTCAGCAGGGCGGGCGCCAGAACTCGAATCTCGTTACAGGGAAATTCGACTGGACCCCGACAAACCATCTGGTCATAAGCGTTCGCGGCGGGCGCAGCTACCTCAACGAGAAGCTTGGTTCTTACGGCATCCCGACCTCGACGCGATTCCTCTGCTCGGTCTCCGGCGTGCTCGATCCCAGGTCCGGATGCACGCCCGGCTTCAACAATTTCGCGACAAACTTCCAGATAGACTTTGACCGCTCGATCCGCAAGACGCTCGATGCGGACGCCAGCTATCTCGTGAGCGACTTCGGTGGCCGCCACCAGTTCAAGGTCGGTTACCAGTTCAACGGCATAAGCAACGAGACACGTCAGGGCTACAGGAATTCGGGCCAGGTGGTCCTCTTCTACGGGCTCGGACTTGAAGACATACTCGGCCTGCCGACAAGCCCCGGCGCGATCGGGTCGGGCTACTTGCAGCGGTTTGCGACCGAAGGCGAGGCAAGCAGCAACAGCCAGGCTTTCTTCGTCCAGGATAGCTGGCAGCCGATCACCCGGCTGACGCTAAACCTGGGCCTTCGCACCGAGCGCGAAACGGTTCCGAGCTTCAACCCGGAGAACCCCGGCATCGAGTTCGGATGGAGCGACAAGCTTGCGCCGCGCCTCGGTTTTGCTTACGACCTGACGGGCGATGGCCGGACCAAGGTCTTCGGCTTCTACGGCTGGTTCTATGACCGCTTCAAGTATGAATTGCCGCGCGGCTCGTTCGGCGGCGACTTCTTCCGGCGCGATTACTTCGAGATCTTCCCGAATAATCCGCGCTACGACTTCTACACTCTCGAAAGGATTCTCGGCAACAACCCGGACATCCCCGGCGGCAACTGCCCGATAGTCGGAGGGACGGGGCTTTCGGCCTGCCAGCTCGACTTCCGCATTCCTTCCAACCGTGGCACGCAGTTCCTCTTTGAGAGCGGCGCGGTCGACCCGGACCTCAAGGCGGCGCGTCAGAGCGAGTTCACGGTCGGCTTCGAGCGCGACCTGGGCTGGACCTTGCTCTTCAGCGCACGGTACACGCACAAGCAGATCGACCGCGCGATAGAAGACATTGGTCTGCCGACGCCCGAAGGCAGCGAAGCCTACATCATCGGCAACCCCGGTTTCGGATTGGCCGCGCAGGTGGCCAGGGACCTCGGTTATCCTGTGATCGAGGCTGAGCGGACCTATGACGCGCTAGAGCTTCGCGTAGACAAGCGCTTCACGCGCCGTTACTACTTCAACGCGAGCTATACCTATAGCCGTCTCTATGGTAACTATTCGGGTCTTGCAAGCTCTGACGAAGCGGGCCGCACCAGCCCGAACGTCAATCGCTTCTTCGACCTGCCGTTCATCGGATTCACCGCCAACGGTGAGCCTGACAACGGGCGTCTCGCGACGGACCGCCCGCACGTCTTCAAGTTCTACGGCGCTTACACGCTCGACTGGTTTGGCAGGCAGGGCAATGCCACTGAGTTCTCTACATTCTTCACGGCTCAGAGCGGCACGCCCGTCACCTCTTATTACCAGTTCTACAGCGCCAACGCCGTGTTGAACGGGCGAGGCGATCTTGGACGGACCGAGGCATACACCCAGACGGACTTCGCCATCAGGCATAAGTACCGTATGACCGAGCGGTTCACCCTCGCTTTCGACCTGGACTTCCTCAACCTGTTCAACGAGAGCAACGAGCTGGGCCGCTTCAGCGTCATCAGCCCGACTAACCTGAACGCCGGGTCGCTCGGGATTACCCCGAACGACGAAGTAGTAGCCATACGGCAGATATTCAACGGCGGCATCAGCAACCTGATCCAGAACTATCTCGAAGCGGCGCCGACCATCAGGACCGACGCACGCTATAACCTGGCGAATTCGTTCCAGACAGGACGCGAAGTCCGCTTCGGCGTCCGGTTCCTCTTCTAATCCTAAATAAAACGGACAGGGTTTACAGG
>DASTET010000647.1:0-4155 GCA_035709445.1 Blastocatellia bacterium
GATCTCGTGGGTCAGCGAAATATTCACTACATGCTCGGCCTGCCCTACCAGCGGCCGTTCAAGCGTGGTCAATACCGAAAGGTCCTGCTGACCTATATCGACTCGCGACCGGACGAAGGTGTAGTTCGCGTTCATCGAGAGGTTTTCGAAGCGATTCCAGAGGTTCCCCAGGTTCTTTCGAAGTTCAAGCTCGAACCCGGTATTACGCGCACCGTCAGCATTGCGGAAAGACGTACGCAACTGGGCCGTGGGCTCTATCACCACTTCGATCGGGTCATCCAGATCTTTGTGGAAAACGCTGAGCGCGATCAGTTCGGTAGCCCCGACGAACCACTCCCACCTCACGTCGTAATTGGTGATCAGCGTTCTCCTGAGATCGGGGTTGCCGATGGTCGAGCGCCCGCCGGTCACGTCTGTAAACTCGAAGGGGCTCAACTCGCGGAACTGGGGCCGGGCTACCGTTCTGCTGAATCCCGCTCTCAAGTTCATCTTGCCGTTAAGCATCGAGTAGGTGACGCCAAGGCTCGGAAGAACATCGGTGTCGTCAAGCAAGGCCACCTGCGGCATGACCTCCGCCCTGAAAGGCTCAAAGGTCGTCACCTGTTGTTCTGATCGCTCGACACGGGCCCCGCCAACGAAACGCCAGTTCTTAATCGTCCAATCGGCCATCAGATAACCGGCTTCGATGTTATGAAAGGCATCGTAGTGATCAGTCGTTCTGGTCTCCTCGCGAATCTCGAAACCACGCTGCGATTCGATATTGGACGGAACCAGAAGAGACTCCGGTCTCAGGGTAGTGTCGATGCCGGCGAGCCCGCGCGGCACGAAACGGAACCGCCGAGAGTCGAATACCCTGTCCCGGTTGATGTAGCTGTAACCGGCCTTCGTGTTGAGCGAAGTGCCTTTAAAGAACCAGTATTTCGCCCAGTCAAAGGCAGGCTCGCGGACGTTCTCACGCATCTCGTTAAAGAGCCGGAAAAGGCTCTGGGTCTGGTTGAAGTAGATGAAATCGCCGACGCTTTCGTTGAATTCGTAGAGCGTCTCGCGCAGGTCCGGCTCGTCTAGCGTCGCGCGAGAGTAAGTGTAGCGCCAGGTGAATATGCTGTCGCCAAGCCAGGAGATCAGATGATTGCCCGACATCTGACCCGTATATATGCGCTCTTCGATGTAGCGGAGGCGGGTATTGAAAAGGTTTGTCAACCGGTCGTCGTTAAAGCCCTGGAATACGCGGGACTCGTCGGTGGCCTGGTTGGTGATGAAGTTCTTGAAGAAAATCTTATGGTCCTTGTTCAACTCGTAAGCAAGGTTGAGGGTCCCGCCAAGCCGCGCTGCTTCGGTGCTCGAACTGTAATCGTAGGTATGTTGAGGGATAACAACGCCGCCCAGCCCAACCTGGTAAAAGTTTCTTCGCTCGTCAAGTCTCTGAAGCAGATTCTTGAAACTGAGCGCGCCCACCATTCCGAATTTCCCGAATGTGTTCCCGCCCGCAAAGTTCCAGCTCGTGTTCGGGTGCGTGCCCCCTGTTCGCGGGTCCCAGATATTTGTGAACGATTCGCCGATAGCCTCAAGCTGCTGCGGGGTGAATCCTCCGGGAAGGAACGCGTTAGCAGGCAGCAGTCTCTCATTTTCAGGGATGCCCGCAGGCGGCCTTCTCCTGCTCTTGCCGAATCCGAAGAAATCCCTTATGCCCCCGCCGGGATATGTAAGAAAGTCCTTTCCGTGAGTCGCCGAATTGAAGCCCATCGAGTATGAGACGGAAAGCGAAGCCGCCCTTGGCAACTCGATAGTTTCAAGCCGCACAAGCCCGCCCGAGAACTCGCCCGGCTGGTCGGGAGTGAAGGTCTTGAGTATCTTAACGCTTTGGAGCAGGTTGGCCGGTATCAGATCCATAGGCACTACCTTGCGGTCCGGCTCGGTGGTCGGAAGCAGAGCGTCATTGAGCGAGGTGTTGCTGTAGCGCTCGCCAAGTCCTCGGACGAAAACGAAGCGGTCGACTACCGAGATGCCGGGTACGCGCCGCAGCACGCCCGCCGCGTTTGACGCAGTATCCTTGCTGATCTCAACAGATGATATGGTATCGGAGACAGTCGTTGCCGCTTTTCTATCTTCGATCATCGCCGCAACGCCGTTGCCGTTTCCAGCCGTTACCGTCACCTGTTCGCCATAGCCTTCAGGCGTAAGCACCGCATTCAGTTCTTTAGTCTGACCGGCGATCACCTCTACGTTATCTACGATCTGCTCAAGAAAGCCCTGCCGGAAGAAACGGACGTTGTAAACGCCTGGCTCCAGGCTTACCGAATAGACCCCATCTATGCCTGTCTCAACCGTCTTGTCTTTGCCTACGATCTCAACCCCTGCTTTGAGGAGCGGGTCGCCGCTTGCCACGTTATAGACGATTCCCTCAATCTTTCCGGATTTGACCTGCGGGGCTTGCCGGGCCGGCGTCGTTTGCCGTCCGAGCCCTGCGCCGGGGGCGAGCATCGACAGAGTCACTGCTATCGAAATCGCGGCGATAAATCGTTTCGAGATCAAAAGCATCTCTTCTCCTTCTTGCGCCGGGGCGACGGGATAGCGCGTTGATTTTTAACTGTCGCCTTAAATGAAAAAGCTGCGACGACTGCCCATGCAAAACATCGCACAGATAGGCCAATCGCATCGCAACCTGTTCCTGCCTTTCTTTTCTTCTTAAGAGCACTTAACTTGATTTGATAAACGAGCAGGCGTCACATCATCCAAGCCCTCAGCCCCCGATCTTTTAGAACAAGGGATCGCGAAGGAGGACTACGGCGTCGAAATGGCTTACGCTTGGCGCTTGCTCAACAGGATGTACAAAAATCAAGGGAGGAGTCTAGCAGCGGAGAGTTAAGGTGGTATGAAGGAGGTATTAACTTTGTGTAAATTGGCTTCACTGGCGATAGAGAGTAGACAGGGCTCAAGAATCGTTGAACTCTTCACGGTCGCGGCGGGGGCGTCTCCTGCTGAGCAGCGCGATTACAAGCAGAGCGAAAAGCCCGCCCGACATGTCGAGGAGGGAGTCATAGACGGAGCCGCCGCGCGTTCTTGTGAGCGACTGGCGATACTCGTCGAGAAGCGCCCACACGGCAAGCGTCGCAAACGAGTAAATCGCCCAGCGCCATTGCCATCGGATGGGGCTATCCTGGCGGAAGGCGCGGTAGAGCAGAGCGGCGAGCGCGGCATATTCGATGAAGTGCGCCGACTTGCGCGCGGCGAAGTTGATCATACGCGCCTTATCGCGGCTCAGCCCTGACACCAGCCACGCAAGCAGGCCGTCGAGCAGGCTCTGCGTGCGGTCGCCCGAGAAGCTGTCGCTTGAAAACCAGAACATGAGGCCGATCATCAGCAGAACAGGCATCCAGTAGCGAGCGAACCTCGCCGCAAACGACTGCCTGGCTGTCGTTATGCTCTCTGCCATCGGCTATAGGAATTATAAAGAAAGAAGCCAGAAGTCAGAAGCCAGAAGCCAGAATAGACCCTGCTTCACATGATCTTCATAGAAGCAGATTTCTTCTGGCTTCTGGCTTTAGACGTCTGGCTTCGCGAATTAACCTTCGAGCGCCTGCGCTCCCGAAACGACTTCGATGATCTCGCGGGTGATCGATGCCTGGCGGGCGCGGTTCATCGTCAGCGTCAGCGACTCGATCAGCTCTCCTGCGTTCTTCGATGCGGCATCCATCGCAGTCATTCGCGCGGCGTGCTCGCTTGCGACCGATTCCAGAAGCGCGTAAAAGACCTCCGTCTCGACGTAGCGCGGCAGCAGCCGCCCTAATATCTCGGCAGGCGGCTGCTCGTAGATGTCATCGATAAGGGTATCGGCCTTCTCCGGCCTGTCGGGCGCCAATCCCGCCCCGCCGAACTCCTCAGCGCCTATCGGCAGCAACTGCTTCAGGACGACCCGTTGCGAGAGCACCGATTTGAACTCGTTATAGATTATATAGACCCGGTCTATGGTCGACTCTTCGGCAGTGTACATCTCCATCAGCTCGCGCGCGATGGCGGCGGCTTCCGTGTGATCGACGGTGCGCGCGGTGACATTCACGTATTCGCGGACCATCTGGACCGGGCGGCGACGAAAGAAATCCCGCCCCTTTCGGCCTACGCTCACAAGCTCGACCTGCTTGTCTTTGTTTTCGGCCA
>DASTET010000648.1:0-4374 GCA_035709445.1 Blastocatellia bacterium
ATCTTCGAGCGCGGCCGTCACCTGCTCGATAGTGGTGTTGAGCGCGTCGAGTATCCAGCGGTCTGCGAGCGCGTCTGAAGGCTCCCACTTCGGCTCGACAATCTCTTTCGACTCGCCCAGGTTCATCAGCACGAAACGCGAGGCGTTCCATATCTTGTTTGCGAAGTTGCGCGCCTCTTCTACCTGTTTCTGCCGGTTCTGCTCGACCTTTGAAAACTTTATATCCTGTCCCTGCGCCGTTCGAACGAACAGCGCAAACCTGAGCGCGTCGGTCCCGTATAGCTCGATCATGTCGAGCGGATCTACGCCTGTCCCAAGCGACTTGCTCATGCGCCGCCCCTGCTCGTCGAGCACCGTGGCGTAGATATAAACGTCGTGGAATGGAATCTCATCCACAAAATAGAGACCCGACATAATCATTCGCGCGACCCATAGGTATATGATCTCGCGCGAGGTGATGAGCACCGAAGTGGGATAGTACTTCTTCAGGTCTTCAGTCTTTTCGGGCCAGCCAAGCACGGCCTGCGGCCAGAGGCCGGATGAAAACCAGGTATCGAGCACGTCCTCATCCTGCTCGATCCGCCTGCCCCGCGCCTTCTCGCGCGCTTCCTGCTCTGTCCGCGCTACGATGTACTCGCCGTCTTCGGTCTTCCAGACGGGTATCCGATGGCCGAACCATATCTGGCGGGAGATGGTCCAGTCTCTTATGTTCTCCATCCAGTTGAGGTAGGTTTGCGCGTAGCGGTCGGGCACGAACCGGATGCGGCCATCCTTCACGGCCTCGATAGCCGGACGTGCCAGCTCCTTCATGCGAACGAACCACTGCTCCGAAAGCAGCGGCTCTATGACCGTCGCGCAGCGGTCGCAAAGCGCGGTCGGGACCGTGTAGTCTTCGATCTTCTCTACAAGCCCCTGAGCTTCGAGGTCTCTGAGCACCCGCTCGCGGGCTTCGAATCGGTCGAGCCCGACGTATGACGCGCCCGATTCAGACGTCATGCGCCCGTCTGTGGCGATTACAACGACCTGGGAGAGATTGTTGCGCAACCCGGCTTCGAAGTCGTTCAGGTCGTGCGCCGGGGTGACCTTTACTGCGCCGCTCCCGAACTCAGGCTTTGCATAATCGTCGGCTATGAGCGGTATCTCGCGGCCAACAAGGGGCAGCACTATCACCTTGCCCACGAGATGAGTGTAACGCTCGTCGGCAGGGTTTACGGCCACGGCGGTGTCGCCGAGCATCGTCTCAGGCCGTGTAGTCGCGACCACGACGTGGCCCGATCCGTCTTTGAACGGATAACGCAGATGGTATAGCTTTGCCGCGCGGTCTTCGTGTTTTACTTCGATATCAGAGATCGCAGTCGAACAGCGCGGGCACCAGTTGATTACTCTCGTGCCGCGATATATGAAGCCTGCTTCCCACCACCGCACGAAGCATTCGAAGACGGCCTCGATATAGCGCTCATCCATAGTGAAGCGCGTGCGGTCCCAGTCGAACGAACAGCCGAGCCTGCGAAGCTGCTCGATGATCACGCCGCCGTATTCGTCGACCCATTGCCAGACTTTTTCGACAAAAGCCTCCCGGCCCAGGTCGTGGCGGCTGATGCCCTCTTTGCGCAACTCCTTTTCGAGCTTGTTCTGAGTCGCAATCCCGGCGTGGTCCGTCCCCGGAACGCAGAGCGTGTTATAGCCCTGCATCCGGCGCCACCTTATCAGCAGGTCGTGCAGCGAGTAGCAGAGCGCGTGGCCTATATGGAGCGAGCCCGTGACGTTGGGCGGAGGGATCGTTATACAGTAGGTCTCGCCTTTGCCGCTCGGCTTGAAGTACCCGCGCTCTTCCCATACGGGATACCACTTCTTCTCTACGCTATGCGGCTCGTATGCCTTGGGAATCTCGGTCATAGACTGGTTTATAAAAAAATAGCCTTTCTCTCGTGATCGGTTTATCAATCCATAATTAAAAGGGATCGAGAGGTAATGGTCAACCTCCCGATCCCTAAACAGTACCCTTAAATGAAACCAACCCGGGGTGATTCGGTTATCGCTATTTAAAGTGGTTTCCTGGCGATCAAAGTCGATTTAATCGCAGAGGGCGCCGCAGGCGCCCTCTGCTGTTAAAATCCTGTCCACTATCTAATCACATCTTCTTAGATAGCTCATCGCGGGCAAGCTCTTTGACGACGCGCTCGACGCAGTCGGGCACCACTTCCCAGGCTATCTCGCGCACGACCTGATCGCTCATCTGCGCGACCACGCGGCGGACTATCTCATCTATCAACTCAGGCGACGGCCCGGCTTCCGTTACCGTCTGTGGCGTGGATGTCTCCTGCGCAGGCGCCGGTTGAGGCGGTTCCGCAATCGCTCGTTCGGCAGGCGGGGCCTCGTCGACCGGCTGAAAGTCGAACCCGGTCTCGTGTTGTGAGCGTTCGGTCGCGGCAGGCTCGGTGACCTGGACCGCTTCGATGTCAATGGGAGTGAACTGAGTCTCGGCCTCACTCCACATTGCAGCCGAAGAGAATTTCTCGTCCTCTATCTCGCTCGACGTAAGGCTCGGCGCGGGCTGCTCTGGAGCAATCTCGGTCTCCACGCTCTCGGCGCTCTCAATCTGAAAACCTGAGCTGGCCGCTTCGGCGGCAGGATGCCATTCCTTTGTCGTCTCTTCTTCAGAGACGGCGCTCTCGATTTCGGTTTCCTCCGGAGAAGCGAGGTCCTCTGCTGCGGAAATCTGCGGCGCAGAAGCCTCCGCGTGCTGCTCGTCGACGAAAGACGGTGAGGTTATCTCTGAAGCTATTTCGAGTGTAGAGAAACCGCTTACCGGAGAGAGCGGGGCCATCGAATCCGGTTCCTGAGCGGCATCAGCAGTGGATGTGGATGGCTCCTGCGGTCTGTCGTCGAATAACACATCGAAGGGGTTATCTGCCGAAAGCAGGAGCGATGTAGCAGGACCGATAGTCACTCCCTGTTCTGGTTCGCTTTCATCCGAGCCACCCGCTTCCACGCTTTCGGCCGCTTCTTTTGCGGGGCGCTCAAGCTTCCCGGTATCAAGCTCGTCTTCAGTCTTTTGGAGCGCGACTTGGTCCGGCTGCTCCGGAGCCTGATCCGCAGCCTCTACATCGAGCGTGACCTCGTTGTCCGGGCCGGGCGTTTCAGGCGACTGGACCTGCTCGAAATCAAGCAGAACCTCCGGCGGGGAATACCCGAATGCCGAGGGTGTTCCGCTATTCGGTTCCGGCCACTCTCTCGGCGCCTGCGCCATGAAGGAGAGATCATCAGAGATTTCCGACTGAGCTGTTGCCGGGTCTTCCTCGACCAGCACGGAGGATTCGAACGGCTGGGCCGCGAGCAATTCTGCCTGCTCCTGCGAGTTGAGCGAGGCGAGCTGCTGCGTCTGCCGGTAGGGGTCCTCTCCGAACTGTAGGTGTGGGGACGGCTGTCCTTGCGCGACCGGCTCCTCGACGAATGAAGGATAATCGAGGTCGAGCGGCGAAGAGTCGCTCAAGGTATTAAACCCTGAAGCGGAGGTGACGGCTGCCGGGTCCAGGTGGCCGGTCTCTAACGGAGAGGCAGAGTCGGACATCGCATTCAGATCGATATTCAACAGAGGGGACGCCATAGCGCGGGTGTCGTGGTGTTCGGCGGCGGCGACCTCTTCAACAGGCTGCGCCTCAGGAGGCGTCGCCGAGGCCGCAGCCATCGATCCGAGCGAGCCTGTGGAAGGCTTGCTGCCCTTGTTTATAAGGCGGCGGACAGTCTCGACGAGCACGCGCGATTCGAAGGGTTTGGTCAAATGAGTATCAGCCTTCACCCTCTTGGCTTCCGCCTGGTCGAACGGCTCGAATGCGCCCACGAGCAACACCACAGGCACGTCCGAGAATTGAGAGCTTTGCTTTATGTACTCGCAAAGCTCATAGCCGTTCTTGCCCGGCATGAAGATGTCCGCAAGCACGAGGTCCGGGTTAATCTCGCTCAAACGTTTTTCTGCGGTCTCGCCGTTGCTGACGGCCACCACTTCGATACCTTCGTCTGCGAAGGTAAGGTTCACGACCTTCTGTATAGTAATGCTGTCATCGGCGAGTAAGATTCTGCTAGCCATCTGGGTTCTCCCTCTATTTGCTTCAGCCGGCGCGAGTGTTTTTCTGGTTCCGCTCACCAGGTCGTTTTAGCCTGGGCGAGTCTAGCCGATTCTTTTCGGCCTGCGCAAGCGCCGGTTACTGAGAACTCATCATTCAACGCTGATCTATGCAGGGGCTGTCAATCTCTGAAGAGCAACGGCTCCGTGGGCTCCAGCCGTATCGCAGCCGGGTGTTTCTGCCGTCCCAATGCGCGATGGTAGCACAAAAAACCTGCATTGTCTCTAATTAATCAGGGGTCAGGGGTCGG
>DASTET010000649.1:0-9203 GCA_035709445.1 Blastocatellia bacterium
GGGAAGGGATAAGGGCAGCCAACCGGACGGCTGCGTTTGCGGTGAAGGTATTGTCTTGCTGGTCGTGCGACTATGACAGAGCGCTCTGGGCATATGAAAGCCGGCTGTCGGGGGGCAGGATCAAGCGGATGGCTCGCAAGCGAGGAGCGGCCGGGGGCGAAAGAGGCCGCCAGGGTTAATCGGGCTTGAGACAGCCACTCGCAAGTCAGTCCGGGTGAAATGTCTGGCCTCGAAGTACCGGAATCTAACAATGGGTTGTGTCGACGCCCACAATCTTCAGACGAAACACAGCCACGAGAAATGCTGTCTGAGCATTAGACCCGTTGGGCTGGCAGATAGCAGATAATAACTGGTAGCATTCACTCGTATGGCAAGAAAAGGAAGCATCCTCGTTGTTGATGATGAAGAGGTAATGCGCGACGTGCTCGATAGCCTTCTCGTTGAGGAAGGCTATCAGGTAGAGCTTGCCCGCACGGGCGAAGAAGGGCTCGATAAATTTCAGCAGCGCCCCTTCGATCTGGTCCTGCTCGACGTGTCGATGCCCGGCATAGGCGGGCTTCGCACCCTCGAAGAGATACTCAAGCTCGACAGCGAGGCGGTAGTCATTATGATCACCGCCTATGCGACTTTTGACACTGCGATAGCCGCCTGGCAGCGCGGCGCTTTCAACTGCATACGAAAGCCATTCGACAACAAAGAGATCCTCGGCCTTTTAGCCGCAGGCATACGCCGCCGCCGCAAAGACGAAGAACGTCGCGCCCTCAGGCAGACGCTCAAGCGCAGCACCGCGGGCAAAGAGATAGTCGCCCGAAGCGATAAGATGCTACAGATACTCTCCTTCGTCGAGCAGGTGGCTCCTGCTCGCACGACGGTTCTCGTCACGGGCGAGAGCGGGACCGGCAAGGAGCTGATAGCGCGCGCGATTCACAATCAAAGTCTGCGCGCGGATAAGCCGTTTATCACGGTAAATTCGGCGAACCTGCCGACGGAGCTTCTGGAGTCCGAGCTATTCGGCCACGTTCGCGGCGCATTCACAGGCGCGGTCTCCGCAAAGAAAGGCTACTTCGAAGTCGCCGACGGCGGATCGATATTCCTCGATGAGATAGGGACGATATCGCTCGAAACGCAGGCAAAGCTGCTGCGCGTGATTCAGGAACGCGATTTCACCCCGCTCGGCGAGACCGCGCGGCGACAGGTGGATGTCCGCATTATCGCGGCCACTAACGTCGATCTGCGCCAGGCCGTAGAGGAAGGCATTTTCCGCGAAGACCTTTATTACCGGCTCAACGTGATTCAGATCAATCTGCCGCCGCTGCGCGAGCGGCGCGAAGACATATTGCCCCTGGCCCAGCATTTCATACGCAAGTATTCTGCGGAAAACGGCAGGGACATCTCCGATCAGATCAGCCCCGAAGTGCTCTCGCTGCTTGAGGCGTATCACTGGCCGGGCAATGTGCGCGAGCTTGAAAACGTTATGGAGCGGGCCATCATAATCGCGCGCGGCAATAGCATAGAGCGCGAAGACTTGCGCGAAGAGATACTCAATCCGCAGCAGGCGGCTGCGCAGGCGGGCGGCAAGAGCATCGCCACACAGATCGATCTATCGCACGGCATCTCTTTTTATGATGAGGTGAACCGCTTTCAAATAGAGTTAATACGCCGCGCGCTTGAGATAACCGGCGGCCATCAATCGCGCGCCGCCAAACTTCTCGGTATGAACACCACCACGTTAAACAGCAAGATCAGGTATTACAACATCAGGATATAGCAGGGAACAGGGGGCAGGGGTCGGAGGTCAGGGTCTCTGAGCCAATAATGCTTTAACTGCTGAAATCGTTTTCACTGAAATAATGATTAACAGGCCCTGAGCCCTGCCCCCGACCCCTGACCCCTGCATTATCAGAGTTTCAGTATGAAGGGAAGCGACCGCCTGTTCTCTTCGATCACGACGATTTGATTATCTTCACCGGGTTGGAGGTTGAGCTTGCGGGCCTTCAGCTTGATTCTGAGGAAGTTGGATGCCGCGTCGAATTTAAAGACGCGGTCGATGATCTGACCGTTTATCTCGACGCGGGCGGCGGCGGTGAAATCGCGCCCTGTTATGGTCAGCTTCTTCTTGACGTAGGTGACGGAAGTGATGACCGGGACCACCGGGGGTGGAGGCGGAGGCGGGCCCACGACCGGCGCGGTGATGTTCGATATGACGAGCGCGAAGTCCTGATCGAGCAGGTCTCCATTCCCCGGCACCCCGTCGCCTGCTATATTTGCGGCCCGCACCGTTATCTTGAAATTGCCCGCTTCGCCCTCCGGTATCGCATCGGCCGGGAGGTATATCGATTCGACATTGTTGAAGCGGTCCGGCTCTCCCCCTTCAATCGTTGCATTCCCCGCCAGAACGTTCCCGCGATAAACCGTAGTCTGGCCCACCGTGATTTCGATATCGAGATCATTGACCAGCGCCGCTCCTGCCAGAGAGCCGGGGGCATCGGTCCAGCAAAGCGTCACGCGAAGCGGCTGGGAGCGGTCAGCTATCGCCCCCTCTATCTCATGGGTCTGGCCGCTTTCGGTAAAGAGCTTTGTTTGATCGATAATAATTCTGTCTGTGTCATCGAGCGCGCGAGCGAGGTTGACAAGTCCCCAGCCTTGCCGGTCCGCCGGAAGATCGCCTCCTGCGTTCTCGCCTGTCAGATAAGAGGCCGAATTTATCAGGTATGCCCTGGTCATTGCGGGCGACGGGGCAGTGCGACCGCGCAAGGTGAAGAACTTTCTTAGAAGCGACGCCGCGCCCGATACGTGCGGGGCGGCCATGCTCGTTCCCGATGACCAGGTATAAAAGCGCTGGCCTGGCGGCTGATAGATAGGGGTTCCGGGGCAGAGCCCGGCTGCGGTAAAGAAGGGCGCTTGAGAGGCAGCCCCGAATATATGAGTGCCCGGCGCAGTGATATCGGGCTTTGCCCGCAGGTCCGAGGTCGGGCCGCCCGACGAGAACCTCAGAATGTCGAGCACGCTATCGGCCCCCTCCGGCCCTATTGCGCCGCCTCCGTCGAGATCGCACGAATCGAACCCTGCCGGTCTGAAGTTCTCGCTCGCGGCCACGGTTATGACGTTCTTGGCCGTCCCGGGAGAGCTTATAAAACCGCCCGGCCCGCCGTTGCCGGCAGAAAAGACATAGACCATTTCCTGATTGCCGGGCGTCGCGGGCTGTGCGTCCCGAACGAGCGCATCGAATTCCTGCGCCGCCGCGTCATAGCTGTTGCTGCGGTCTCCCCAGCTATTATTCGATATGCGAGCGCCCGCCGCGTAAGCGGTCGAAGCGACGGTCGTAAAGCTAAGCTGGAATCCGAAACGGCCGTTCTGGGCGAATATGCGCGACATCCCGAGCCGCGCCGCCGGGTCGATGCCAAGCCCGTACATGTATCCCGCTTCGTCCTTACGGTCCGCCGCGCCAAGGCCGCAGGCAATCGAGGCCACGAGCGTGCCGTGCCCTCGCCGGTCTTCGTTCTGGTCCTGCGCGTAATTGATGTTGTAGAGGACGCGGCTGCGACCTTCGTCGTCGAGAAAATCGGGATGGACAAAAAAATCGCCCGTCGCGCCGCGATCAAGCCCTGTATCGCTGAAGTCTATGAGAAAGTCGGCGCGGAAATCCAACCCCTTAGACTGGAGCCATTCCCTGTAACCGGGTCCGAGCGGGGCAGCGCCCGCCGGGTTGAGATTGGCCGCCACTATCTGCGCGCTGCGCTCGTCGTCGAGGACGGGCGAAAAGGCGGGGCCAATAAACATCACTTCGTCATACGAAGCGATCTCCAGCAAAGCTTCCGACGGAAGCGTGACCGACAGGACTACGAAATCGAGGAACCGTCTGGGCGCTCGATTGACGGCGGGGGCCAGGGCGTTGATGCGTTCGATTGCCGCGATGGAATCCTGTGTGTCGAGCAACTCAATCTCGACATCGACGCTCGTCGCGCCTCCCTGCGTGAGAAGTCGATCTTCGTAAGCCGGGTCGATCTTATAAGAAGGGAGCAGCCGGCCCATCCATTGAACAGGGCGAACCTCATCCGCCGACGCCTGGCCGTCGAGAAGCGCGACCTCGGCAAGCTCGCGCGCAGTCCCGCGAATGATATAAGCATTGTTCGGGATATAACCGATTATCTCCGAGCCGGTCGCCATTACCTGCTCGACCCATCTCCGTTTGATGGGGCCGCGAAACTGGATTATGCGTGTCTGTTTTGCGAACCCGGTATGGCGAGCAAGACTCACAGAAGATAAAAGGGCGTCCTCGATTGAGGTATCAAGCTCCCGGCTTTTCTCGGTGTCGATAGCGCCGCGCTTTAAGAGTATCAAACTCGGATTTCTGAAATCGTCGCTGGATACTACTGTGGCGGGTGAGCCAGCCAAGGCAACAAGCAGAAGCAGCGCGACCCCGTACGCCATTATCGACAGCTTAACTTTTTGCGAATTCGACCATCTCATCTTCAAAGACTGTCAGGGGCCTTACGGACAACTCAACTTGTAACCATGCTCGTCCAAGCACAGGAGGCGATTATAACCGGGCAGTCGCGCTTTTGCCAGCCGCGTCAATAAACTATTGTTGAGCGGCGGCTGAAAAGAATAGAATCGGGGTGGTTCGATAGGGGTTTAATCTGATTGGAGGAAATTTAATGAAGTCGGTTATTGCAAAGACATCTATGACGGCACTGCTTGCCGCGCTGGTTATAGGCGGGCTGCCGGTCTTCGCGCCGCAGAATTCGGCCGGCGATGAGATGAGCGCGACGGCGCAGACGCGACGCCGCGCGTCGCGGTCGCGGAGCTATATTACAGTCGTTCCTGCGGACACAACATTGAGGATTCGACTCAACGACGAGCTATCGAGCAAGGACTCGCGGGTGGGCGACCGTTTTACCGCCACAGTCCTCGATCCCGAGCGCTATGAAAGGGCGACCGTTTTCGGGCACGTCGGCTCTATAAAGAAGTCGGGCCGCGTCACGGGGCGCACTTCGATGGTCCTCGCCTTCGACTCGATTCAGCTTCGCGGCGGACGGCGCGGCACGATGCGCGCCGAGGTGATACAGGTTTACGAAGAGGGGTCGAGCAAAGTCGATGAAGAAGGGACCGTCGAATCGGGCAGCCGGGGCAAACAGACGGCCAAGCGAGCCGGTATAGGCGCTGCGGCCGGCGCCGTGCTTGGCGCGATAGTGGGCGGCGGCAAGGGTGCGGCCATCGGCTTGATAATTGGAGGCGCGGCGGGCGCAGGGTCAATCGCAATAGAAGGAAGCAAGGAGCTTGAGCTTGAAGAGGGCACCGAAATGCTCATCCGCGTCACGCGTAGATAACAGGACCACAGATCAACACCGATGGACACAGATTCTCTCACCTTTTATCGGTGTTAATCTGTGTTCATCGGCGATCAGTTATTCTCTAAGAAGATATTAATGCGAAAAGATGGGAGCGCCGCGCTGTCGGTGATGACCCATAGCCGGTCCGTGTGCGAGCCGCGTCCGGCTGACGGGATCGTTTCTATTTCAAGCCTGTAAAGCTTGCCTTCCTCGACGGTCTCTAATCGCGAAACGAATCGAGGGCTTGCCGATTCGACGCGCAGGAGTTTTACCGGACCTTTCTCGACCGAAATCATAAACTCGGTCCTTGCCTTCTGGCCGGGCGCGACCTTTGCAACCCAGCGATCATGCGGCGCTACAAAGAGCGGGCCAATATGCTTGCCCGCGCGAAGGGTGACACCTTTTACCGGCCCTCCGTCGGGGCTGGTCAGCACATTGGCGACAAGGCTCAAAATGATATTAGACCTGGCGGGGTCGTTCGTTCTGAGCGTCGCTATTTTTGTTATCGCCCCGGCCTGGCTGCTGGTGTCTACTTCTAAGATGGCCCTGCCCTCCTTGCCTGGAGGTATGACTCTATCCGATTCGGCAACGGAGCATCCGCAACCGGCGCTGAAATCTTTTACGACCAGATCGGCGCTGCCTTCGTTTCGTATGATGAAAACATAGCTGATGGTCTCGCCCCGATAGATGTCGCCGAAGTCGAAACTGGTCGACGGCGTTATAGCCTTCGGCGCTGCGGAAGTCGAGACGGTCGCCGCCGATTGCCCGGCCTCTACAGAGACGTAGAGAGCGAGCGTTATCGCCACAGCCGTTGCTTTGAGTCTTATGATCATACTCTTCATGATGAATATCTGCTGGTTTGTCCTTCTTGATCGTTCAATGGACTATAAGAGTAAATCGATTGCGAGCCGTGGCGCAATGTGATGCGAGCGCGCACAGGCGATGAGCTTGAATAAACCGTTTTGCGCTGCTATCGTTCAATACGCTGCGGCAAACAGGAAAATGAATAGATGTTAAAACGAATAAGCAATCTCCGATTCGATAAGGCGCTCAGGCTGCTGCCCATCTTTATAATCTCTGTTGCGGCGACGGCTCAGATACAGTTTGACAAGCCCAAGAGCGAGAAGCCGCTGCCGAACCCGCTGATCGTCAACGTCTCGCGCGATGAATCGCTGACGGTGATAAAACAGATGCTCGAAACGCGCGAGATACCCGTCGATAAAGAGGATTGCAACCAGACCACGGGAGAATGCACGCTCGTCAGCAAGCCTGTCATCTTTATAAAGGGAATACAGACCCGAAGCCAGCTCGAACATTACGCGGAAGTGCCCGTTGCCGTTGTGCGCAACTGGTCCAGGGGTCGCTACACTCTTCGCATACAGGTCGCCCCCGCTTCGCCGAAGACGGCGCAGATCGGCATCTACGCCAGGTTCGAAGGCATGGCTGACGGCGTGGTTGGCGCAGAGTGGGTGTCGCTGACATCCAAAGGCGAGCTTGAAGACCGATTGCTTCGCTGCATACAGGAACGCATTCTGGGCGGCGATTGCAAGGACGAAATCAAGTAGGCAAAGACCATCCCCATCGAAACTCCCCGCTTTCCAAAACTGTATTCTTGCGTAACGGTTTTACTGTAATCTCGCCATCCGCGCGGTTGCCGACTCGCAAGCTCCGAAAGCCTCCACTATCAAATACCCTTCATTTTGATTGAATGATAACGCGAGCTATAACCCGTTTGGGTAAGCCCGTCCCGGCTCGACTGCGCGTCTTCCGTGGTTGCGTTATCGAACGCGCTCCGGCATACGCATTGCTCTAAACCTGCGCTGAAGAGAGTGAATAGAAGAGCCGCCGCACTCGTTCCCGTGGCTCGGAGCTGAGCTTTGAAGAACAGAGGGAGCAGACTCCCTGTCCTTTCATATGTGCAAACGTCGCCCTCGGCCTGCCCCGGGTTCTGCTCGAAGAGGGCGGAATTCGAGCCGAGGTCAGTATCGAGGAAATATGATTATGCTATACCCCAACAGGCGAGCGATCCTGAGCGACAACAGAGAATCTGGCGTATCACTCATCGAAAGCGTGATAGCTTTTCTGGTGATAGCCATAGTCCTGGCCTTTTCGCTTCCTGCTTTAAGCAGATCGATAAAGGCGTATAACCTGCGCAGCGCCGCAAATCATATGGCTCAGAAGATCACGGCGGTGCGGTCGCTTGCGATGTCCAAGAACAAGAATGTGACCTTCTCGTTTAACAATTCTTCGGGGCTGTACGGGTTCGATTTCACGGGGACGGAAGGCGACGGCGTGCCCGATACTACAGACCCGGAAGACCCTGTTACGAGCTATAGTCCACAAAGTCTGCCCAGCGAGATAACCGCGACTTTTCCCGGCGGTCAGCCTATAAAAGTAACCTTCAACTCGCGCGGCGAGCTGCCCATAGGCGGCTCCGAGGCCAGCATAGTGCTCACAAGTTACGATAAGACCGTGACGGTCAGGGTTAACCTCCGAGGCAAGGTCAGCGTGGAATGATTGGAGCAAGAGAGATGTTCTGGCAAGAATTCAAAACACGAAATAGCGATAACGAATGCGGCTTCTCGATCATCGAGATGCTCGTGGCGATAGTGGTCCTGACCGTAGGGCTCGTATCGATTGTGGGGATATCGGTCTATGTCTCCCGCGCCAATTCAACATCGAACGAGATAAACGTTCTGGCTGCCGCCGCCCAGGATCAGGTCGACCGGATTCGCACGGCGGTATGGACCCGGACCACCGAAGACCCGATTATAAGCCTTGGCGGCTCGATAGAGACGGAGTCGACTCCGCCGCCATCCGACGTGTTGCCACCGACCGACCTGGAACCTCCGCCCACTGAGGAGACGCCGCTTTCATTGAGCGCGTCAGATTCTACGAGCACCCCTATGGCAGCTTCGTCCTCGACGTCGTCAGGCTACCTGTACAAGTTTGACCCCGAGAACCCGCACCGGGCGACTGTTGTCAACACGCCCGTAGGGGACCTCAACATCCGGTGGTCGGTGCGACAGGGCGGCACGCCCGATCTGCGGTATGTGACTATCAAGGTGACCCCGGTCCTATACTCGCGCTATTTGAAAGACGGGTTCTCCGTCTCGACTATCATAAACAGGAATTGAGTGAAGTCATGAAAACATCAAATAATGAGAGCGGATTCTCGCTTATGGAGCTCACCGTCGTATTGATGGTGCTGACCGTAGTGATGGGCGTTGCGTTCTCGCTGCTCAACAGGTTTCAGAGCTCTTATCGCTATGAAGAGGCGTATGCAGACGCCCAGCGAAACGCGCGATTCGCCATGGCGCGGCTGAACGAGATAATTCGCAGCGCGGGCACAAACCCTACGGCCAATACTGCGGTGAACCCGACCAACTTTGTCGTCTTGCTTTCGCCTACTACTACATCGGGCACCGCCGTCTCTTCGTCCTCGATTCAACTGCGGAGCGATCTGAACGGTGATTCGCTCAACAACACCACGATCTCTTCGAATACGGACGTGATAGTCACCTCGGAGAACGTGACGCTGCGCCTTGATCAGGCGAACCGCAGACTCATCATGGATGACAACACGGTCAGCCCGCCGACGAGCATTCCCATCGCCGATAACATTCTGAGCGTCACTTTCACCGATCCGAACGGCACGAGCAACACTAACAAGGCGATTCAGGTCAGCCTCGTAGCGGTCCCGAGCGGGATATCTGCGGGCGACCCTCGCTATCGTGAAGTCAGCTACACATCAACCATAAGGCTTCGAAACAGGTGAAAAGAGGGGGCGAAGTTATGAGAGACAATCGTATGTCTGGGACGAATAGAAACGAAAAAGGGGCTGCACTGGTGCTGACGCTGATGACCCTG